>CALXZW010000062.1 GCA_944393345.1 uncultured Clostridia bacterium | reverse complement strand
AAATTAATTTGACGAGTTTTACCAGGTTCACTACTTGTTCTTGCCAATTTTTTTCTATTTATCATTGTATTAATAAAACTAGATTTACCTACATTTGATTTACCCACTAATACTATTTCAGGCAAGCCGTTTTTAGGGTATTGTTTAGGACTAACAGCAGATATTTCAAATTTGGGATTTTTAATTATCATATTATTTTAATCTCCTTTTAAACTAGAACTTTGAACTTTAAGAAGTTTTCCTAAAGTCCAAAGTTTATAAAAAATTATTTTTTTATTTGTATTTTTTCTAAGCCACCCATATATGGTCTTAAAACTTCTGGAACAATAACACTTCCATCAGGTTGATAGTTATTTTCCATAATAGAAATAAGCATACGAGGTGGAGCAACTACAGTATTGTTTAATGTATGTGCAAAATAGGTTCCATTTTCACCTTTAATTCTAATTCCAAGCCTACGAGCTTGGGCATCTGTTAAATTTGAACAACTACCTACTTCAAAATATTTTTTTTGTCTAGGAGACCATGCTTCCACATCACAAGATTTTGCCTTTAAGTCTGCTAAATCTCCAGAACAACATTCTAAAGTTCTAACAGGTATATTCATACTTCTAAAAAATTCAACAGTATAAGACCACATTTTCTCATACCAATTCCAGCTATCTTCTGGTTCACAAACAACAATCATTTCTTGTTTTTCAAATTGGTGAATTCTATATACTCCACGTTCTTCAATACCATGAGCTCCTTTTTCTTTTCTAAAACAAGGAGAATATGAAGTCATTGTATAAGGCATATTTTCTTTTTTTAGAATTTGATCTTTAAATTTTCCAATCATAGAATGTTCAGAAGTACCTATTAAATATAAATCTTCGCCTTCTATTTTGTACATCATTGCATCCATTTCTTCAAAACTCATAACCCCAGTTACAACATCACTTCTAATCATAAATGGGGGAATACAGTAGGTAAAACCCTTGTTAATCATAAAATCTCTAGCATAAGTTAAAACAGCAGAGTGAAGTCTTGCAACATCTCCTAGTAAATAATAAAATCCATTACCAGAAACACGTCTTGCGCTATCTAAATCAAGACCACCTAAATTTTCTAAAATTTCTCCATGAAAAGGGATTTCATAATCAGGAACAAGAGGTTTTCCAAACTTTTGAATTTCCATATTTTCACTATCATCTTTACCTATTGGGACAGATTCATGCATAATATTTGGAATTTTCATCATTCTCTTGTTAATTTCTTCAGAATAATAAGCTTCTAATTTTTCGTTTTCTTCTAATTTTAAATTAATTTCATTTACTTTGATTTTTACATTTTCAGCTTCCTCTTTTTTTCCTGATTTCATAAGTGAACCAATCTGATTACTTAAATTTTTTCTTTCTGCTCTTAAATTGTCACCATTTAATTTAACTTCACGATTTTTTTTATCTAATTCTATAACTTCGTCTACCATAATAAGTTTATGATCTTGGAATTTTTTCTTAATATTTTCTTTTACAATATCAGGATTTTCTCTTAAAAATTTAATATCTAACATAATTTACCTCCGGTCATTTTTATTTAATATAATTTTTTTCAATGTCATCAACTAATTGAAATCTAACTTTTTGACCAGTTATATTATCAGGTCTTTCAGGAATTTCTTCTAGAAACATTTTTTCAGGTCTTACCCAAATGGAGCGACCATCTTCTCTATGATATAACGGTTTATAAACTACCATTCTTTCTTTGGTTTCCGAATCATAGGCAATATTTTCTACAAAATAATAATTGCCTTTAAAGTGACGATAAACACGTCCTATTTTTACACTTTCCATAATTAATCGCTCCTTTTTTATTTAATGAAACAATTATACAATAATTTCTAATAAATGGCAACAAAATTGGGCAAAATATTAATATATTGATGAAATCTAACTTATATGATATATAAGTTATAAAAAAATTTATTAAAAGAAAGAGGTATTTATGATTTTAGAATTTATGAAATTTATAGCATATTCGATAATTATAGTTATTATTTCAAAATATATATTGGTAGGAACTTTAAGAAAATTAGCAGAGAATTTAAGTTTAAAACCTAAAACGATAGGGGATGTAGCAGGATATGCTACATCTATACCAGAACTATTAACTATTACAGTATCTAGTTTTACAGGATTATCAAGTGCTAGTATTTTTAATGTTTTAAGTTCAAATGTAATAAATTTATTCCAATATATTTTTACAATAATAATAAATAAAAATATTAAATTATTAAAAAATAAAGCTATATTTATAGACTTAATATTAGTAATAATAACAATATTAATACCTCTATTATTAATTATATTTAATGTAGATATTCAAATAAATTTAATACCTATTTTTATTATTATTTATGTATTATTTAGATTTATAAATAATAATGTGCACAAACTATATTTAACTAAGGAAGATCAAAAATTAGAACAAATAATTGAAAAAGAAGAAAAGTGGGAAAAAGGAAATAAAAGAAAAACAATTAAATATATATCTATAATATTAGTGACAGCAATATTATTATTTTTTGTTGGAGAATTATTAGGAAAAGTATTACAAAATTTAGCTAATATATTTAATGTTTCAGAAATGATTATAGGAATACTATTAGGAGTTATTACAAGCATTCCAGAATTAATTACTTTTTTAGAAGCACAAAAACATTATAGAAATAAAAAGGTCGACGACATACTAGGTGTAGTAGAGGCGACAAACAACTTATTCACATCTAATATAATGAATTTATTTATAATACAAACAATAGGAAATATAATATATGTAATATTAAATAATTAACATAAAAGTAATTGCATATTTCTTATATTTATGATAAAATAAAAACTATATTATATTGTTTAAGGAGGAGTTTGCATGTACTTTGCAAATTCAAAAAAAATTTGCGGATGATATGTTTTTCGCAAAAGGAAGTTCAGAAAGTGGTAGAAGCCTTGACTGAGGAAGGAGTAATAGGAATACGGTATAACAAAAATGCATATGTATTTCCATACTATGTAAATGTTCCAAAGGAACAAAATCCTACACTTACTAGAAGGAGAATTTTAAGTATGATTTAAATGATTGAATTAGTGAATTATCTAAAATATATTTAGGTAATTCATTAATTTTTTAAATTAACATAAATTGCACTTGAAAATTTATTATTTTTGTAATATAATATAAATAATTTTTTGTAAAGGAGGATTCCTATGCGGTGCAAGGAATTTAAAACAGAGTTCAGAATCTCTTTTAAATCGTACGAAGAAGCAAACAGGTTTGATGCGTTTCTTGACGGAAAAGGTGTTTATCTGACTATGTTTGGCAAAAGTTTAGTGAACCCCCCTGTTTATTTGTATATTCCAAAGTACCATAACAGGAAATTGACTTTGGAAGAAATAGAGGGGTGGGTGGAAGAATATGTTGCCAATCTGACTAAAACAAGGCACGTATCTGATACGTTGATTTAACACGTAAAGAAAAGCATAGATATTGTTAATAAAAATATCTATGCTTTTCTATTATAAAAAAAGGGTTGCAAAATTAATTTTGATATTTTTAAATAACCTGTTTTTTTATACTGAGAAAAACATTTAGAATTATCTTCAAAACTAAAATTTTTACTATTTTACTATTGACAAAAACAAAAATACTCTGTATAATGAATATTGTTAAATTGTTATGGCGAAGTAGCTCAGTTGGCTAGAGCATTCGGTTCATACCCGAAGGGTCATGTGTTCGAATCACATCTTCGCTACCATTAGAAAATAAATCCGTTTAACCTGTATCTATGAATACAGGTTATTTTATTGTTATATAAAAAAAGATATATGAAACAACAAAAAAGATTTTTTTATATAAAAAAAACATATTTTTATAAAATAAAATTATAAAAAAATTATATAAATGATACAATTGAGTTAGAACAAAAGAGGTGAGGAAATGATAGATAAAGTCTGTATATTCTTAACCAATAAAATTAGAAAAGAAATGCCTGAAATAGATGATGAACGAGCAGAAGTTATAAATTATGGCCTACAAAATATATTAGGAGAAATACCTAAAATATTTATAATGCTAGGAGTAGCATATATATTAGGAATATTTCCTTTAGCATTATTTACTTTTATAGTACTAATGCCATATAAAGGATTTGTAGGAGGAGTTCATTTACATACTCATTTAGGATGTATACTATTTACAACAATGTTTTTTTGCGGAATTCCATATCTTGCACAATATATATTTTTATCACAAATAGCTAAATATATAGTAATATTTCTAATATGGATTTTTGGAATTATAATGATAAAATTATATGCTCCAGCAGACACAGAAAGTGTGCCAATATTAAGAAAAAAAGATAGAAAGAAAAAACAAATATTATCTTATATTACATTTACATTAGGTTTGATTTGTGCAATTTTCATAAAAGATAATACAATTTCAAATATATTAATATTAGGAAACTTAATTCAAACAATAACAATAACAAAAGTTGTATATAGATTAACTAGTAGCAAATATGGTTATGAAGTATACGGAAACACAGAAGAAAAAATGGTCTAATACAAAATATATACCGGTAATATTTTGTGTTATATAAATGACTAAGAAGGAGGAATAAATATGTTAAAATTCTTAGCTAAAGTGGCAGAAAAATATGCAAAAGTAACAAATACAGCATGTGCAGCATTTTGGGTGTGGCATCAACCTAAAATGCCAACAAGTATGATAAAAAAAGATTAAATTAGTTATTAATCTTGGTATAAAAACCAAGTAACTTAAAAAGTTATAGATAATCCAAGAGAAAGCAGCGAAAGCTGCTTTCTTTTTATCTAATAATTGTAATTATAAAAAAAGAAATATATTTAATAATATATTTCTAATTGTTGAGAAAAATATTTATCATTTTTAGTGGTAAATAAAGCTAAATTATTATTCTTATGTAATAATTTATTAACTTCCCATAAACCTAAGCCAGTATGATTTTCTTTCCCAGATATTCCTTTTTCGAAAATTTTTTCAGTATCAACATTTTTATTTGAATAGGTATTTTCAATTTTAACTAATTGTCTAGAATTTTTAGTATCATTTCTAAAAGTTAAATTTATTATCTTTTCTTCACATTCTGAACTAGCCTCTATGGCATTATCTAAAAGTATACCTAATATTCTACCGAATTCATAAATTTTCATTTTCAAAGTATTTAAATCAAGCAAAAATGAAATATTAACTTTAACATTTTTTTGTTCTGCTTCGTTATATTTTTTTACTATTAAATTATATATCCCGTCATTGTTTACAATTTCAGGATTTAGAACGTATAGATTATTAACTTTTTGGCAATCATCTTCTAACTGTAAATAATATTTTTTTAAACCTTCCATATCATTTGTTCTAATATACCCACCTATTGTAGTAACTATATTATCAAAATCGTGTTTAAAACATCTAACGTTATCATGTAATATTTTTAAAGTATTATTGTATTCTTCTGTAGTTTCTAATTTTTGAGTAGTAAGTGCTAGTTTATTTATTTTAGATAAACTGTATATGCTTATAGAAAAATATAGTAATAAAGTAAAAAAATTAAAAAAAGTTATAGAAACAGGTAAAATATCAGTATAATAAAAAGTAAAAATTGATTGTATAATTAAAGTGAATAATCCAATTATTGTATTAAAAAAAATTACTAACTTGTTTGGTTTATCTAAACATACTGAAAATGAAAAATTAATTTTAGTATATTTAAAAAATAAAATGAAAAGAAATAATAGAAAATATATAATGCATAAATAAATACTTCTATAAACAGGTATAGTTTCTAGCTCTATAGAAGAAATATTGAATATTGTCATATAAGGATTCGAAACTAAAACACCTAAAAGTACAAATATTATGTTAGAAAATAAAGTAGCTAAAATACTTTTAGGAAGTGAAAGTTTGAAAATAAAGTATATTAGCAAAATCATGAAGATATAATTTGCAAAAGTATTAAAAGGAATAGGTAATATAAACATACTAATTATACAAATTATAGACATTAGAATTATATAGACAATTTTTTTTAATAGAGATGCTTTTATGTTCATTATATTAAAAATCAAATTTATTGATAAAATATTTTCTAATATCACAGCAGGAATAAGTAATATATCAACTAAACCTTCATTAGGTGTACTTAAAGCTATCCAAATATTATTTAAAAATTCCATAATTATTTAAAACCTCCATAAAATCAGATTTATATTTAGGACCAATATAACAAGAATTATTATCTTTAAAAGTAATAATTCCAGACACAGGATCTACATCATTAATATTATTTATATTTACCATAAAAGATTTATGGCATCTAACAAAATTTTTAGGTAATTTATCTTGAAATTTATTAAAAGAACTATAAACATCATAATCGCGTGAGTAAGTATGAAAGACTAATTTCATACCATCTCTTTTGACATATTGTATATCAGATTCGTTTATTAAAGTATTTTTATTATCAATTTTTAAATATCTTTTTGGGGATCCATTAATATCATCAAAAAGTCTTTTAATAGTTTCTTCTAATCTATCGGGAGTAATAGGCTTAGGAAGATAATCAAAAGTTTTATATTTATAAGCCATAAGAACATATTCTAAATGTCCTGACATAAATATGATGTATGCATTTTTATTTTTTTCTCTAATTTTTTCTGCAACATTTAGACCATTTTTATCAGATTTAAAATTTATATCTAGAAAAAAGCCATCTACTTTGTTTGTATCAGAATAATTAAGAAGATCATCTACATTATTACAAATATAAGAAACTTTTGCTTCATCACTATATTTAAGTAGAATATCATTTAACATTTTTTCCAATTTTTCAAGAAGATTAATGTTATCATCACATATAACAAAATTTAACATATATATAACCTCACTACATAAAGTTGACATGATAAAATTAAGTTAGACATAAAAAAACAAATTCCCTTAATTTTCCAGTTCAAATAACAATATAATCTAAAAAAGTTTTGTTGTCAATAGAAATTTACAAAATTATCCAAATCGATAAAACAATTAATATGACTGAGTTAAAAAAGATGAATTGCTTGTTTGAATAAATTAAATATAAATCAATTTAATATACAGTAATAATATTTTTTTCGCTTCATAAAATTAAACAAATGAAAAAATTTATATAAAAGGAGCGTTTAAAATGAAAGTAAAAAATAAAAAATTAGTAATAATTATTATATTAATTATTTTAATATTTTCATTAAGTATAATTGCATATATAAAAAGAGAAAAAACAATAATGACAAGTTCAGAAGTATATAGTAACAAAAAAATAGGATGGGGGATAAAGAGAAATAGTAACCATGAACAACCTGATTTAGGTAAAAATAATTTTGAAATATTAGAAAAAAATAATGGAATAGCAATTGGAAATAAAGAAAAGAAAAACGTATATTTAACGTTTGATGAAGGATATGAAGCAGGATATACTAGTAAAATTTTAGAAATATTAAAAGAAAATAATATAAAAGCTACTTTTTTTATAACTGCACATTATTTGAATACTCAAGAAGATCTAGTTAAGCAAATGATTGATGAAGGTCATATTGTAGGAAATCATACACCTAAATGCTTAATGTCCGGAAATGATATAAAGGTAAAATGCTAGAGTAATAGCCTATTTAGAGCAATCATTTACAATGATACTTTAAGATACTATAAATGATACATTAAATGATACTTTAAAATTTCAATAAAAAAATTCTAAAGTTATCCAAAAATATAGTAAATTTAAACAAATTATGCTATACTAGTAATAGTATATAAGAAAAATCTAAT
>CALXZW010000061.1 GCA_944393345.1 uncultured Clostridia bacterium | reverse complement strand
ACATAAAAAATGTATACTAAATATTTTAGTATACATTTTTATAATATTATTAAATTTCTTGAAATTTTGATTTTTTTCTAAGTGTTGGTAAACTTTTGTATATTATCTTAAAACAAGAAAATTTTTCTAATTCATTGTCTTCTAAGCAATCTAAATAAATGTCTAATTCTTCAAGTGTTTTACATGCTGAAATTATAGCAGGATGTAAATTTGTTTCAAACATTAATTCAATTCCTAGTAATATTGCACTTTTCTTTGATTTTTTTTCTTTTTTATACATTAAGTTGTATCCTTCTCTAAACCTTGCTCTAGCTGAATTTTTGTATTTATCTAATGGTAAAATATATTTATTTTCTAAAACATCTTCTACTTTTGTTCCTTTATTTTGTAAAACTTCTTGTTTTACTTCTTCTTTTGTATATGGTAAATAAACTTTTCCATCTTCTTCAGATATTATCAAAGTTTTATTGTCTTCCAAATTATTCTCTATTATTTTTTCTTCATCTATGATAAAAGATAATCCAATTCCATCTGCTATAATTTCTGTCAAGTTAGTTAATTTAAAGTTAACAATGTTGTTTTTTCTCTCTACTTCGTCAATTATATAATTTATTTTAAAATCTTGATTTGTTGTAATAGTATAATCATTTTCTTGTTTTTCAATTAATATATATACTCCTCCGCAAACAATTCTAAGCGATTGTTCTCTAACAATAATATAAGATGTTTCATTATGTCCTGTGTATATATTATATTCATTTTTTTGCATTTCAATTTTATATTTATTTTCTTCTAACAAAATTTCTGTTAAATTATTCTCTGTGTGCATTTTTATAGCATTTTGAGTATCAAATATTTGTGTTTTATCTGATTTTTCATTTATTTCTTCATTTTCTACTAAAAGTTCTTTCTTAGGTTTTCTTCCTCTTTTTTTAGGTATTTTAGCTTTTTCTTTTTGTTCTACTTCTTCAATATTTTTTTTAGTTCTTTTTTTACTTATTGCTTTTTTTATTATTTGGGCAGCATCTATTTCTTCTTCATCTTTTACTTTTTCATTATCTTCTATTTCTTCATTATTTGTTAACCATTTATTTACATTTCCAAAAATATAATCTATATCGTCTTCATCTTCATCTTGTTTTATATTTTGAGATATTTTTTTTGTTTTTTTATTTTTCATTGACAAAAGTTCATTTTTTTCTTCTTCTATTTCTTTCTCAAAATCTATTTTATATACATTTTCATCTTTTTCATTTTCTTTTTCTTTGCTTTTTGTTTTTCTTTTTATTTCTTTTGTATTTTTTAATGTTTTTACAGCCATTTTACCCTCCAATCTTTTGTATTTTTCTCTAACTATTTATTATATTATACATCATTTTTCAACTAATCTCAAGATATTTCATGTTACATTTTAGTTACATTTGTCTTTATTTCTGTAATATTGTTGTAATATTGTATTACTCTTGTACCAAAAAGACACTAACTTTTTTAGTATTAGTGTCTCTTTTTTGTTCTGAATTATTAATCTCCCTCCACTTCGTGCGTTCCTTCTACTGATCCTTTAACTAATCCAATATTAAGTTTAACTCCTCCACCATGAGAAGCATAGTTAATACAGTCAACATCTTGGCCTTCTAGCCATACGTATACTTTCAATCTACAAACTTTATTTGGTGCAATTTTAAATTCTGTTGTTCCATCTGCTGTACTTACTAAATTTTGAACACCTTCTTTTATTGTATAATCATCATCGCCAGTTTTTGTTGTTTGTAAAACATTTTGTTTTTGAAGATATTGTTCTGTTCCATCCCATTTATATATATTACTTATTGTTTGTCCTATCGCACTTGCTTTTAATCCATATGTAGGCATTTGTGTAGTAAGATCAAAGCCTTTTTTTCCACCACCTAAATCTTTTGTAGCATATGATTTAGCATCTGAAGCAGACCATATTATATGGTTATTGTTTTGTACTATATAATCTACGTGGTCATTAGAATTTGGTTCCCATATTGACACATCTATTATCTCTGCTGGTGTTGCTCCAACTCCTCCTGCTCCAGTTTCTTTTAGAATTGTTGCTTGATCTGCCATTACATCTGAGGTTCCTTTATATTTTGCAAAAGCAACTCTAGCAGTATTTTGTAATCCTGTTGATTTTTTATCTGCTTCTAATATTTCTAATGAAGAATCATAATTCAATTGTAATATATCTTCTTCTTCATCAGATTTTGATGAGTTTTTTAAGAATATATCAAACGAAAAATATCCAGGAAATTTAGAGTTATTTGGATCTTCTATGCTTTCATCTATTTCATTTATTTCGCTTAATTCTATTGTATTTGTTACTTTTCCTCTTATCATTTTTAGCTTATCTTTTGTGCTGCCTAATTCAGATACTAGACCTAATGTTGAAACAGGTAACATTTCAGATGGTTTTATATTTTTATTTCCACTATATGCGTCTTCAATTATATCAAGTTGTCCTTCTTCATCTCCAAGAACAATTCCATTAGACCAAGTTTGTGCATCAAGGGAAATTTCTAATCCTTCTGCTACTTCTACTGTACCTTGTAAGTTAGTAATTGAAACATTTTTCTGTGTTGAGAACCATGCATAAGTTGATATTATGAACATAACAGCTGCTACTAGTATTATGAAAAACATTGTTTTAAGCTCAGATTTTCTCTTGCTTTTTTTACTATTTTTTTTCATTTTCTTCTTCCTTTCTCCTATGTTTTTTCTTTAAAATGTATCTTTTTTATTTTTATAACAATTAACTTCATTTTACTATCCTAAAAAACTTTTGTCAACATTTTTCGCACTATATTTATATTACATTTTCGTTACAGTTTTATTACATTATATTTCTAGAAAATTAAGATGTTCTAAAGTTTCTAAGGACAATTTTTAAGTTAACGCCTAAAGTATTTAAAAATATTTGAATTTATTTATATATTTGAATTATTAAAAACACAAAAAATAACCTACAAACTTTATGTTTTGTAAGCTATTAAATCTAGTGTTATCAAAGTAATTACATACAAATTCTGAATCTTATAACAATTGATACAAATATCAATCAAGTAATTTGTTGGCAAACATTTTTGATCTTGTCTTTGTATATAAAATGCATGTCCTGTTTTGTATTAATAATAGATCCCCTAAATTTTTATTAAGATTTCTGTTATATTGTTTTTACTTTCTTTTAGAAATCGCTTAGAAGCAAATGACTTAATCCTTGATATATTTTGTTTTATAACAAAAAATCAACCATTTCTGATTGATTTTGTATCTATCTATTCAATTTAGTTCGAACAGAAACGTTGTTGGTGGGCAGGGATGGATTCGAACCATCGTACTCAAATGAGAACAGATTTACAGTCTGCCGCCTTTAGCCACTCGGCCACCTACCCATTTAAATTTTGATATAATAAAAAAATGGTGCTCCCTCAAGGATTCGAACCTTGGACCCACCGGTTATGAGCCGGTTGCTCTGACCAACTGAGCTAAGGGAGCATGCCTTTTGCTTAGCACATATAGAAGTATAAAACATTTTAATCAACTTGTCAATACTTTTTTTTATTTTTTTTATTTTTCTTTTAAAAAATTGCATTAGCTATTTAACTAATGCAATTTTTTCTAATTATTTTCTGTTCCTGTACCATCAAATGGTATAAATTTATTTACAATACTTTGTGGTTTTACTTCTTCTGATCTAAACATCATAAAAGATGTATTTATCTTGGTTTCTATTAATTGTTCGATTTCGTCTTGAGATGCATGTTCTGCTAAAACTAATTCACTAACTAAAATTTGTTTAGCATTATTTAACATTTTTTTCTCTCCTGTTGATAAACCTTTTTCTTTTTGCTTAAAACTTAAATTTCTAACAACATCTGCAATTTCATAAATATCTCCACTTTTCATCTTGTCCATATTTTCTCTATAACGTTTATTCCAGTTTTTATCCATTTCTGTCTCATCTTGCTCTAAAACATTAATTACAGCATCTGCAGAACTTTTATCTATAATATTCCTTACTCCTACTTCTTCCGCCTTTGCTGTTGGTACCATAACTTTTACCTCACCTGGCATTTTTAGTATATAATAAGATTGTTTCTCCCCTAAAATATCTTTTTCCTCTATTGAATCTATAACCCCTGCACCATGCATTGGATATACTATTTTATCTCCTACATTGAACATGTAAGTCACTCCTTTCAGCATTTTTGATATAAGGCGAAAAAAATATAATAAAGTTATGTCAATACATTTTATAACTTTATTGGATTTTTTAACCATATTTATTATACAACAAAAAAAAGAAAAAGTCAAAACTTTTCCTCTCTATTTTCCAGTAATTATCTCTCAAATTCTTGTCGCTCTAAGTTAAATTTTTTTTAATATTTTTATTTACTTGTTGATCCAAATCCACCTACTCTTTTTCCTTCTGCATGGTCATCATCAACAGTTAAATATTTTTGAAATATAACTTGACCTATAACTTCTCCCTTTTTTATAACTAGTTCTTTATCAAAAAAGTTATAATATGCATACATAAAATGTCCATCATTATCTGGATTCCCATAATAATCACTATCTATTATTCCTATGCTATTTGCCATTACTAATCCTTTTTTAAATGGATTTGAACTTCTATTAACTAACATAAAATATTCATCTTCTGGACAATATGCTTTTAAACCTGTTTTTATTAATGTTGGCTTCATTCCTGGTTTAAATGGTGGTATTATTGTATCTTCTGCTGCTTCTACATCATAGCCTGCTGAGTATTTTGTCTTTCTCTGTGGCAAATTTATTCCTTTATCTTCAAATCCTTTTGCTATTTCAAATCCTCTTACTTTTTCCATATTTTATCATCCTTCCTCTTTTAATCTTTTCCCATTTTTTCATATTTTAAATTAGTTGTCAATATTTTGTAACATATATTTTTCGACAAAATATAATATTATTAATATTATTTTATCTATATAAGAAAGGATTGTGATTCTTTATGAATATATCTACTTTAGATAATTTAAACTTAAATTCTATAGGTTATATTTATTCTTTAAACACATCTGAAAATATAAAAAGAAGATTACTAGATCTAGGATTAGTAAGAAATACTTGTATTAAACCCATTTTTATAAGTCCTTTTTCCGGTCTTAAAGCTTATGAATTTCGAGGTTTTTTACTTGCTATTCGAAATGAAGATGCAAGTAAAATAGAAATTTATACTAATTAATTTTGTAACTGTTTTTGCTTTTTATCATAATATAGAATTAAGAGGAGGAACACTTTTATGGGCCTTACTAAAACTTCAACAGGAACTACATTATTAACTGATAGCTTAACTTCTTTCAAGAATCTTAATGGATATACTATAGCGCTTGCACGGAAATCCTAATGTAGGAAAATCCACTATTTTTAACAATTTAACAGGATTGCATCAACATACAGGCAATTGGCCTGGGAAAACTGTTAGTAATGCTTGTGGTCTTTGTACATACAAAAATTCTGATTTTTTATTAGTTGATATTCCTGGTACATATTCTATTTTATCTAATTCTCAAGAAGAAGAAATAGCAAGAGATTACATATGTTTTAGTAAACCAGATGCTACTATTGTTGTAGTTGATGCTACTTGTTTAGAACGTAATTTAAACTTAGTATATCAAATTATGGAAATTACTAATAATGTAATTGTATGTGTAAATTTATTAGACGAAGCTAAAAAGAAAAATATTAAAATTGATTTAAATATGTTATCTAAACTACTTGGTGTACCTGTTTGTGGAACTATTGCCAGAAAAAAGAAAAGTTTAAATAACTTACTAGATACTACTTATAAAGTATGTAAAAAAGAAATCATCCCTACCCCAAAAACAGTTTCTTATTTACCAATTATAGAAAAAAATATTTCTATAATTGAAAATAAATTAAAAAATATATTTAATCTTTCTTCTAAAATTAGTAGATGGGTTGCATTAAAATTTTTAGATTCTGAAAATACTATTATTTCTTCAATTGAAAAACATTTAAAAATTAACATTAGCAACAATCTAGAACTTAAAAATTTAAAAACTAATATATTAAATAATTTAAAAAATGTTGGGATTACCCAAAATAATTTTAAGGATTTTATTACTTCTGATATTATGAAATATGCTGAAAAAATCTGCCAAGAGGTTTATACATTTGAAAGCCAAGACTATTCATTCAAAGATCGTAAAATTGATAAAATACTAACTTCTAAATATTTTGGCATCCCTATAATGCTTTTATTTTTGGGCTTAATATTCTGGATTACAATTATTGGCGCAAATTATCCATCGCAACTTTTATTTAATTTTTTTGATTTTATTCAAAAACATTTAATAAATTTTGCTGATTTTATTAATTGTCCTTATTGGCTTTCTGATTTACTAATTTTGGGTATTTATAGAACTTTAACTTGGGTAATCTCTGTAATGTTACCACCTATGGCAATATTTTTTCCACTCTTTACTTTTTTAGAAGATCTTGGATATTTACCTAGACTTGCTTTTAATGTAGATGGATTATTTAAAAAATGCTGTTGTTCAGGGAAACAGATGATTACTATGTGCCTGGGAGTGACAAAGTGGAAAATTTTTTAATTAATCAATCATTTTACTTTTATCTATTTACCTAACCTTCCTATTTTTTTGTAGGAATGCGATATTTTATTACATTGTTTCCTACAAGTATTATTTTTAAATTTACTTCAGACTCCTCTTCTAAATTTTCTACAATTATTTTATCTAATAGTTCTTCTATATAAACTTCTAAATTATCTCTTGTTATTTCTATTTTTTTTAGTATATTTTCTTCTAGTATTTTATTATAGTCTTCTCTTTTTTCTTTCTTCACCTCTAATTCCTTTAATTTTGTATTTAAACATGAAATTTCTTTTTCAATAGATACTTTCTTTATATGTAATTCTTCTTTGCTAAAAAGTTCATTTAGGGCTAAATCTAATAAATTATCTTTTTTATTTTCAAGAACTTTTATCTCTTTTTTTATCATTTCTTCTTTTTTTATATTTTCTTCTTCTTTTAAAGATTCTAAATAAAATGACAATAGTTCTTCAGTAATTTCTCCTTTATATATTTCATACTTTTTAAAAACTCTAAGCAGAATATCATACAAATCTTCTTCTTTAAAACAAGCAGGAAAACAATCTTTCTTTCCTTTTTTATGAAATTCTCCACAATACCAATAAATAACATTATCTTTATTTTTATAATATCTTATTTTCCTTACAAATCCACAATTATGTTTTTCACAATAAATTTTTCCAGATAAAAAGTATTTAGTTTGATGTTTTTGATACATTTCAGCTGATTTACTTCTACTTAATAATTTTTGATTTGCTTTTTCCCATAATTCTTCTGATACAATTGGAGGTACTTTTTCATAATCTTTAAACATTATCCATTCTTTTCTATCATTAAAATTTCTTTTTTTGGTTCTATAGTCTATAACTGTTGATAATCCTCCTGTATAATATCCTTTATATTTTGGATTTTGAATTATTTTTTTTAATGTATTCTGGTGAATTACTTTACCATTATGATTATAATAACCTTTTTTTGCAAGTTCCATTGATAGTTTCTTTAATCCTATTTTGCTATCATTTGCATATATATCAAAGATTTTTCTTATTAAAAGTGCTTCTTCTTCATCTATTACAAGTTTTCCTTTTTCTTTTTTATATCCCCAAATATTGTTTGTTCCTAAAACAATTCCCTTTTCAATCGCTCTTTTAAAACCAAATTTTGTTCTTTCTGATATTTTACGAACTTCATCTTGTGCCATACTAGACATTAGTGTTAATCTTAATTCTCCATCATTTGATGCAGTTATTATATTATCTGATAAGAAATAAACACATACATTGTATTCTAATAATTTTCTAGTATAAA
>CALXZW010000060.1 GCA_944393345.1 uncultured Clostridia bacterium | reverse complement strand
TAATTACAAAAATAGAAGCGGAAAATATAAATCCATATAAAATTTTAGAATTTACTAAAAGTGATATATGGAAAGAACTAAAAAAAGCTAAAGAAGTATATAGAGAAAAACCTTTTTATATTTCATTACCAGTAGAAGAAGTGTTAAAAAATCAGTTAGGCAATGAAAAACAAGATATCGATGAAAATATTTTAGTACAAGGAATCATAGATTTATACTATATAAACGAAAATGATGAAGTAGTTTTAGTAGATTATAAAACTGATTATATAGAAAAAGAAAACGAAAAAGAATTAGTATCTAAATATTATAAACAGTTAGAATTATATTGCAGAGCTTTAGAGGATGCGCTGAATAAAAAAGTTAGTAAAAAATATATTTATTCAGTATATTTAGGTAAAAGCATCGAGATATGTTAATTCTCTATTGAATTTTATGTTAATTTTTGGTATAATATTAATAGATTTTGTAATAAAAGGAGATATATCAATGGAAAGAATGAAAACTTTCTTAAAATATGCATTATGGGTTATTGGTTTTTTTATATTGTCTGAATTACTTATAAATGTTGGGTTAAATGTACAATATAAACCAATAGAAAGAAAAGATAATATTGAACAAGTCCAATTCTATCAAGCAGAAGCAACTCTTATAAATGGAAGAATGAGAGGAGTTATTAAAAATGATGGTGAAGAGGATATAAGTAATAAATATGTAGAAGTGGATTTTTATTCTGAAAGAGATGTATATTTAGGAAAAAAATATATAAAAGTAAATGAATTAAGTAAAGAGGATATACAATCAATTGAAATTTTATTTGAATTAAATGAAGTTGGATATTATGAAGTGAAAATAGTGGATCAAAAGGACGATTTACCAGAGATTAAAGAAGTTATACAAGAAATGCTTACACCTGAATTGGTAGTAAAAACTATAATAGTATGTTGTTTTATTTTATAAAAAATACAAGTAGTAAAAGAAGCAAAATAAATTATAAAAGTTTATTTTGCTTCTTTATTATTCCAAAATATTATATGAAAGCTAAATATCTTCTGGGGTTACAAAAATTGTAGTTTGATTTGTATAAATAACCATGCCAGGTTTAGCGCCATTAGGTTTTTTTACATATTTAGTAAAACATATATCAACAGGTACATTTGATGAATTTTTCGCCTTACTATGAAATGCAACTATTTTTGCACATTTTTCTAAGATATTGTTATCAATACTTTTTAAATCGGTTACATTACCATTTAATGATAATATGCCATGACTTCCTGGTAGATCTTTTACATGAAACCATAAATAAGTTTTTTTGACATATTTTAATGTAAGAAAATCATTTTCTTTATTATTATAAAATATTAAAAAAGTATAATTATCAATTGAATATTTTATTGGATTAAAGTTGAATTTAGTAATATTATTTGAATTACTATTTATATTTTGTTTATTATTTCTTTTTTTATTAATAATCTTATTAAATAAAATGTTTTCAGAAATTTCACTTTTAATTTCTTCTAATTCATAAATACTTTTTGAATTATCAATTTCATAAATGATACTTTCTATATAACATAATTCTTTTTCAGCTTCTAATTTCTGAAGTGAAACAATTTCTAATGTCTTTTTTAATTTATTATATCTTTTATAAAATAATTTAGCATTAGTAGAGGGGTTAAATCTAGAATCCAAAGGGATAGTTACTAGATTGTTATTATCATAATAATTTTCTAGAGAAACTTCTTTAATATTGTAATTAGGTAATTTATATAAATTAGAAGTAATTAATTCTCCATATAATTTGTATAAATCCATATGGTTACACTCTTTTAGTTTGTTTTCCATATTTGAAATTTTGTTCTTACATTTTTTTTCTGCTTCTATTATTGTATGTAATAGTTTATTTTTATAATTTTCAAATTTTGATTTTTCCTCTTTTTCATAATAATAGTCATCTATAAAAAAATTTAAATTAAAATTATCATTAATATTAGATGAGAATGTTAAAAAGTAATCTTTTGCTCTATTATGATTATATAAAGTCTGAAAATTCAGATTAGAAGTGTCTTCGCAAAAAATAATTTTTTTCAAATAGTTATAAATAGTTTCTAAAGAAGAGTCGGAAGTGTCAGTTATAGTTAAAATTTTTAATGATTCATCTATAAATGATTTACTTATACCTGTAAAAGTATTTGATATTATTTTAGATAAATCATTTAAAGAAGTATTATTTTTTAAAAGTAGATTTTTAAAAATTTCATAATTTGAAATATCTAAAAAACATATTTTATTTGATATTGGCTTTTTATATTTTTGATGAGGAAAAATTGTTCTTGTATAAGATTTATTATCATTCTGGTATATATGTTTGATACTGTCAATTATGTTATTTGAATCATCTAATAAAATAATATTACAATGTTTTCCCATAAGTTCGACAATCAATTTTTTTTGTATTAAATCATCGACATCATCTAAACCTTCAAATTCTAAAATAACAATTCTTTCTAAATCATAAGTAATTATATTTTTTAAATATAACCCTAATAGATGTTTTCTTAAGACCATACAAAAATTAGGCGCTATTTTAGGATTGGGTCTAGAATGTGTAGTAAGATGTATTCTATAATTAGAAGAATCAGCAGAAATATTTAAAGCATAATTTTTTTTATTTTTATATAAACCTAAAACTATATTATTTTTTTCTGGCTCAAATATTTTATCAATTCTTGCACCAGTAAGTTCTTGCATTTCTAAAGCGATTTTTTGAGTTACAATACCATCAAATGCCATAATAAGTCCTCCTATTTTTTAAATATTTTAACATATTTTTATAAAAAAATCTATTGAACAAAGTATTTTTTAAGTATATAATATGAATGTTCAAATAAAAGGAGGAAATAAATAAAAATGGAAGAAGAAACAATCAATAAAATATATAGTTATTTAGATAATATTGAATTAACAAGTGAAAATGAAGAAATTGTAAATGAAATAAGAGAACAACTGGATGAACAAAATTATAAAGAAGCATTACAACTTATGAAAAAGCTTTCTTCATCAAGTACAAAAAAAGAAAAAGAACAAGAAAGTGAAGAAATAGAAGAAATAAAGAGTTCAGAAAAAAATAAAAAAGTCAAAGAAATAAAAATAAATTATAATCCTACAAAATTTCCTAAAGAGTTAAGTGATGTCGAATTAGAATGTAAATATATAGGATTGTTATTATTAAATCCAGAATATATAATAAAATTTTATTTTATTTACGAAGAATGCTATTTTGAAAATGATGAAATTTTAAATATATATAAAAGTGTTTTATTTACAGAAGGAAGCAAATATACACCAGAAATTGCTAAAAGAAATTTTAATTTTGCCAAAGATTCAGAAGAAGTATTTAGGTTAAAATACGATTTAAAATCAAAAGTAGAAGATTCTAATTTGAATATGGAAAAAATTTATACAGATTTAAAGAAATTATTTGTATTAAGAAAAAGCTATTTAGAAACACCAATTAAAGAATTACAAAGTAAAGTTGTAGATATTAGAAATTATATATTGTATGATAAAATGTCAGCAGAAGAAGTAAAAAATGCTATAATACAGGTTAATGATACAGAAAAATTTAAAAGAGCTATAATCAGTACAGATTTATCTGAATTTTTAAAAATGGGAGATAATAATTTAACAAATGGATTACCATTAATATTCCCTATATTGTCTAGTGTTTTTAAAGGAATAAGAAAAGGTGAAACAATGGCTTTTGCTATGCCGTCTAACTCAGGAAAGAGTAGATTTACTATAAATTTAGCAGCACATACTGCATTAGTACATAAAAAGAAAGTTTTGATAATTTCAAACGAAATGGCAGAAGATAAGGTAAGACTTTGTTTGATTACAACTATAATTAATAATAAAGAAATCCAAAAAATTCATGGAATAGAGTTATTTAAAACAGAAGGAGAATTATTAGAATTTAAGTTTAGACCAGATAAAAATGTAAAAGATGTAGAGCTAGATGAAAATGGATTTATAATAAAAAGAGAGAACGAAACACAGAAAGATTTTGTTAATCGTTTATCTAAAATTTCAACAGAATTTAATAAAACAATTCAAATTACTGATTGGGCCAATAAGCAAATTAATAATTCAATATATTTTATAAACATAACAGACCATACAAATGATGAGTTAAAAAAAGTTATAATGAATTACTATTACAAAGAAAAAATAGAATATGTTTTTTATGATACATTAAAGACTGATACTGCTAATATAGGAATAGGAGAAGAATTGAAAAAAACAGCAACAATATTATCTAATTTAGCACAAAATTTTAGTATATATATTTGTTCAACATTGCAATTGGCAGAAACAAGTACATTACCAGTTAATTTAACTGTAAATGATTTAGCAGTAAGTAGAACTGTTAAAGAAGTTTTAGATACATTATGTTTGATAAAACAAATAAATAGAGATAATTTAAAGAATTATGAATATTCTCTAAAAGAAGTTGATACTAAGTTTTTTAACCTAGAAGAATATAAAAATCCAGATGTTAGATATTATGCTTGTGTTGTTGATAAAAACAGGGCAGGGGCAAAACCAACACTATTATTTAGATTAAATTTAGCATATAATGTTTGGGAAGAATTAGGTTATTTAAGATTAAAGCAAGAAAATAAATAAAGAAAGGGGATAAAAATGGGACTAATATTAAAAAATGTTTCAAAAACTTATGTAGGAAAAAAAGCAGTTGATAACATTTCATTAGAGTTAAAAGAACCTAGTGTATATGGTTTATTAGGAACTAATGGCGCAGGAAAAACTACAACTATTAGAATGCTTTTAGGAATAATAAAAAAAGATGAAGGAGAAATAACTTGGAATGGAAAAAAGGTTGATAGGAAAAGTGTTAATTTTGGCTATTTACCTGAAGAAAGGGGAGTTTATCCAAAAACAAAAATATTTGATCAATTAAAATATTTTGCAGAATTAAAAGGAATGAATAAAATAGAAGCAGAAGAATCAATAAAAAAATGGGCAAAAGTTTTAAAAGTAGAAGAATATATGCAAATGCCAGCAGAAAAATTATCAAAAGGAAATCAGCAAAAAATACAATTTATGACAGCGATTATACACAATCCAGAGCTAGTAGTATTGGACGAACCATTCAGTGGATTAGATCCTGTCAATACTGAAATTTTAAAAAACATAATAATTGATTTAGTTAAAAATGGTAAATATGTAATAATGTCAGCACATCAAATGGCTACAATAGAAGAATTTTGTAGTGATATATTAATTTTGAATAAAGGTAAAACTGTATTACAAGGAAATTTAAAAGAAATAAAAGAATCATATCCTGCAAATAGAGTTGAAATAGATGTAAATCAAAATATAGATAAAATTATAAAAGAATTTGAACTAGAAATAGAAAATGAGAAAAATAATGTTTATACAATAAGGATTTCTAATGAAGAAAAAGCACATAAATTACTAAGCAAACTTGTGGAAGAGGGGATTACAATAAATAAGTTTGAAATTAAAAAACCTACTCTGAATGATATTTTTATAGAAAAGGTAGGTGAGTAATAATGAAAGATATTTTAACAGTAATGAAGTTTACAATAAAAGATATGACAAAGAGAAAATCATTTTTAATTTCAACATTAATTATTTTAATATTAATAGTAATTGGTTTTAATGTTCCTAATATTTTAAAAGCGATAAAAGGAGATGCTACTAAAGATAAATTATTAATTGTTGATAATGAAAATATATTTGAGGGAAATTTAGAGGTTCTAAAAAATGCTGATTTAGGATATGAAATTGAAATAAGGCAAAGTAATTATGATGAGATTAAGCAAAAAATTAATGATGAAAATATAGATTCAGCGATATTAATAGAAAGACAAGATAATAATATAAAAATAAGATATATTGTGAAAAATACAGCAATGATAGAAAATGTACCAGAAAATATAGTAAGTAATATTAATGCTATATATACAAATATGCAAATTAGTAAATTAGGATTAAGCCTCGAACAATTGCAATCTATTACACCAAATTTTGAATTTTTATTAGAACAAACTGATGAAGAAAAAGTTAATGGAAATATTTTCGCAATGATGTTAATGTCATTAGTATTATTTTATGCAATATATTTTTGTGCATATCAAGTTTCAAGTTCTATAACAACAGAAAAAACTTCTAAAATTATGGAAACATTAGTTACTTCTACTAGTCCTACAACTATAGTATTAGGAAAAACTTTAGGAATTGGGATTGTTGGATTATTACAAATGATACTAATAGTCGGAACAGCATTAATAAGTGCAAAAACATTTTTAGATGGCGAGTTATTAAATTCGATTTTAGATATGTCTAGTATAACACCATATTTGGGAGTGGTTACTGTAACATATTTTATATTAGGATATTTTGCTTATGCTTTATTATATGCTTTAACTGGTTCAACAGTAAGCAAACCAGAAGATATACAATCAGCTAATACACCAGTTGCACTATTAACAGTAATAGGTTTTTATTTATCATATTTTACCATGATGAATCCTACAAGTGAACTAAACATATTTGCTTCACTATTTCCAATATCATCACCATTTTGTATGCCATTTAGAATAATGATGGGGTTGGCTAGTACAACTGATGTTATTATTTCAATTTTAATTTTAATTGTTACAATATTAGTGATTGCCAAAATAGCTATAAGAATATATTCAAATGCTATATTAAATTATGGAACAAAAATGAGTCTGAAAGATATTTTAAATATGTATAAAACTAAATAATAAAAAGCAGTGTTGCCAACGAACAATTGTTAGTAACACTGCTTTCTTAAAACCTTTTAAATTAAAGTTCGGAATATTTTTTATAATATTCCTTCATCTTCTTAAAATTGTCATTGCCGTTTAAAAAGGCAAAATTATGCTCCTTCAAACAATCATCAAAACAATCAATGTTGTATGGTTTGGTTAAAGCGTATAGATCGCCAATGACTTCCGAAGTGTCTACTTCGCTCCTACTCATTTCCCAAAAAAGATTTTGGGCATGCATAGTGAACAAACGGGCAAACCGCCTACGTTTCCAATTGGTGAATAGCTGTCTAAACATCAGCTTTTCCTCCTTCAAATTAAGATGTACCAATTATTATATCACATATATTTTTAAAATGCAAATTTTAATTGACAAAAAATAAAATTTCTCATATTATAATTTGAAAGGAGATAATAGTTTATGGATTATGAGTTAATGATGAATGGTAATGTAAAAATAGGTCAGATAGCACCAGATTTCAAAGCTAATACAACTTTTGGAGAAATATGTTTAAACGATTACAAAGGAAAATGGCTTGTGTTATTTTCACATCCAGGAGATTTTACCCCCGTATGTACAACAGAAATGATAGCATTTACTAGAGCAAATAATTATTTCAAGCAACTAAATACAGAGTTATTAGGGTTAAGTATTGATAGTAATTCATCACATCTTGCATAGATAAAGTTACCAAATAATACTAGCAATTACCTGTGGATTAAATAAAAAATAGTGTAAAACTCTATTTTTTATTGCATATAAAAATACTAGAACGGATACAAAAAGATATTAAAGTGGATACCTATAAAATGTCCGATTGGTGTATTTTTGGGAAAACTTGAAGCGGATAGTTTGACAATATATAAAACCTTGTAAAATAAAGTAAAATTAAAGTTTAAGATGTGTCGTGTTTAAGGGGTATGACACAGGTGAGGAAGAAAAAGAGATAAAGTGGGTGTGTCGTATCAGAAAAGGAAAAAAGAAAAAAATTTGGACTTTTTATGCAATTTCCAAAAGAGTATGATATAATGTTGGTAGCTAAATTAAGTTTTAATAAGAAAAATATTATAATAGGGAGAATTTTATAAAATGAAAATTCGAATAGACATAGATGGAGTAATATTAGATTATGAAAGAGTATTAAAAACATATGGGGATTTATATGATTTTATAGAACTTAAAAAAGATTGTCATTGTTAATAGAAATGAACATTATTTAAGAAACAGATATAATTGGACAAAAGAAGAAAGAATGAATTTTATAAATAAATATTTTCTAGAGTTATCAAGACAAACACCATTTATACCGGGAGCAAAAGATGTAATTAAAATGTTACAAAA
>CALXZW010000059.1 GCA_944393345.1 uncultured Clostridia bacterium | reverse complement strand
GAGAGAACCTCAAAAAGGAACTCTCTTTACTTGTTTATATAGAAATGGTTCAACATATATATATTAGAGTCTTTATTATTCAATTTCATTCCATTCTTGTATACGTTTTTTATCAATTGCAACATATAATTGGGAACCAAAAGCATCTTTTGCTATATGGTTTAATCTATCATTTTCATTATGTGAAATATGAGAAAGTTTTAATTGGTCAAGTAAAGATATTTCAAATGGTTTTGCTAAAATATCATGGCAATTTTTCTTATTAGTTGAATCAAGTTCTATAGATTTTCCATTTTGTAATAATTCAACAATTCCGTTATCACCTACTACTGAATAAGTATTGTTTCCAAATTTTATAATAATAGTAGAATATCCTTTTCTAAACCTATTTTCTGATGGAATTAAAGTTATTTTTCTTTTTGGGGTAGTAATTTTTTTACTTTGTTGTTGAGGTTGAGACATTAAAAGCGATGAATCATAAGAAAGGTCAATTCCGTCTCCAATAGTTTTAAGAATTTCATAGCAAGATTTTTGTTCTTCTTCAAAATCTATTTCATCAATATGAAAGTTTCCTTTTTTATCTTTTGTTATTATATACATACAATTGTTTTCATCATATCCTAAAAATATCGTATATTTACGATCAAATGCTTTTTCAAATCTAGTTTCCTTTTTACATTGTATTCTTTTGGGTAATAGTTCACTAAATTTATTGAAATTAAACATATTTCTACTCCTTTATATTATTTATTATTATTAGATTTATTAATATGTTTATCATTTGTATATAAAAAGTCACTATAAAAAATGAAATAACTAAGAAAATTTGATCTAAATATTTTTTGAAAATAAAAATGGAGCTTCCAACCGGGATTGAACCGGTGACCTCAGCCTTACCAAGGCTGCACTCTACCAACTGAGCTATGGAAGCAAATATTTTATACTTTTGAATTATACAATAGTTAAACAAAAAAGTAAATAATTTCTATTGACTTTTTTAAAAAAAAGTATTAAAATTTATAACATAAACGAGTAAGAGAAAAAGTAAAATAGAGGTTACTAAAAGAGAGGAAAAGTCATTGGCTGAGAGCTATTCCAAGAAAACATATTTGAAAAACTAACTCTTCTTAAGTTTCTAGTGAATAAGCTAGACGTATAAGAAAACGTTATAATCTTAAAATTAAGTAAAAAATAGGATGGAACCGTGTAAAAAAATATTACACTCCTATGGATATGATGTCCAAGGAGTGTTTTTTGATGTTAAAATATTCCTTATAGGCATTAAAAAATTAAAAGGAGGAATTTATATGATTAAAGTAAGTTTAAAAGATGGTTCTATTATAGAAGTAGAAAAAGGAAGTTCTATATTAGAGGTGGCAAAAAAAATAAGTGAAGGATTAGCAAGAGTAGCAACAGCAGGAGAAATTGATGGAAAGATTAAAGATTTAAGATATGAATTAGAAGGAGATTGTAATTTAGTAATTCATACTTTTGAATCAGATTTAGAAGGAAAAAAAGCATATTGGCATACATCATCACATATTATGGCACAAGCAGTAAAAAGATTATTCCCAGATGTTAAATTTGCAATAGGCCCAGCTATTGATGAAGGCTTTTATTATGATTTTGATGTAGAACAACCATTTACAGATGAAGACAAAGAAAAAATAGAAGAAGAAATGAAAAAAATAATAAAAGAAAATATAAGTATAGAAAGATTTTCTTTATCAAGAAAAGAAGCACTAGAATTAATGAAAGATCAACCTTATAAAAAAGAATTAATAGAAGAATTACCAGAAGGAGAAGAAATAAGTTTTTATAAACAAGGAGATTTCACTGATTTATGTGCTGGACCACATCTAGAGAGTACAGGAAAAGTAAAAGTTATAAAAATATTATCTTCATCAGGAGCATATTGGAGAGGTAGCGAAAAAAACAAAATGCTTCAAAGAATATATGCTATTTCATTCCCAAAAGCGAGTCAATTAGAAGAACATTTAAAATTATTAGAAGAAGCAAAACAAAGAGATCATAGAAAAATTGGTAAAGATTTAAAATTATTTATGACTCATAAATTAGTTGGTTCAGGTCTTCCTATGTATTTACCTAATGGTGCATTGATAAGAAAAATATTAGAAAGATACATTCAAGATAAAGAATTTGAAATGGGATATCAACATGTATATACTCCTTCACTTGCAAATGTAGATTTATATAAAACTAGTGGACATTGGAATCACTATAAAGATGATATGTTTCCTGCAATGAAATTAGACAATGAAGAAATTGTTTTAAGACCAATGAATTGTCCTCATCATATGTTAATATATAAAAATGAAATGCATTCATATAGAGATTTACCAATAAGAATTGGGGAATTGGCACATGATTTTAGATATGAAGCAAGTGGAAGTGTATGTGGATTAGAAAGAGTAAGAGAAATGTGTCAAAATGATGCTCATCTTTTTGTAAGACCAGATCAAATAAAAGAAGAATTTGGAAGAGTCGTAAAATTGATACTTTCTGTATATAAAGATTTTGGATTTGAAGATTATAGTTTTAGATTATCTTTAAGAGATAAAGATAATAAAGAAAAATATTTTGATGATGATAATATGTGGGAAATGGCAGAAAACCAATTAAGAGATATATTAAATGAGTTAGATATTCCTTATTATGAAGCAAAAGGGGAAGCCGCTTTTTATGGACCTAAATTGGATGTGCAAATAAAAACAGCATTAGGACATGATATTACAGTTTCTACATGTCAACTTGATTTCTTATTGCCAGAAAGATTTGAGTTAGAATATATAGGAGAAGATGGAAAAGAGCATAGACCAGTAGTTATTCACAGGGCAATACTAGGAACATTTGATAGATTTATGTCATTTTTAATAGAAGAAACAAAAGGTGCTTTTCCAGTATGGTTATCACCTATACAGGTAAAAATTCTTCCGATTTCTGAAAAACAACATGATTATGCAAAAGTAGTTGAAGAAAAAATGAAAAAAGCAGGATTAAGAGTAAAACTTGATGATAGAAATGAAAAAATAGGTTATAAAATTCGTGAAGCACAACTTGAAAAAGTTCCATATATGGTTATAATAGGACAAAAAGAAGTAGATGAAAATGTTATATCTGTACGTTCTAGAAAAGATGGAGATATTGGAGCCTCAAATACGAATGAATTTATAGAAAAAGTTAAAGAAGAAAATGAAAAAAAGATTAAATAAATTTTAAATAATATTTGTCTTATTATATTTGTGTGATATAATAAGACAAATTTGATTAAAAAGGAAGGGTAAATATGAAATTAGGAATAGTTGGATTACCAAATGTAGGAAAAAGTACATTATTTAATAGTATAACAAAAGCAGGAGCAGAATGTGCTAATTATCCATTTTGTACAATAGAACCAAATGTAGGAGTCGTTCCAGTACCAGACGAAAGATTAGATAACTTAGCTAAAATGTACAACCCTCAAAAAGTTACACATGCAATTATTGAATTTGTGGATATAGCAGGTTTAGTTAAAGGAGCAAGTAGAGGAGAAGGATTAGGAAATAAATTTTTATCACATATTAGAGAAACAGATGCAATATGTGAAGTAGTAAGGTGTTTTGAAAATTCTAATATTGTACATGTAGATGGAAATATAGATCCCATAAGAGACATTGAAACTATAAATTTAGAATTAATATTTGCAGATATAGAGACAGTTAATAAAAGACTTGATAAAGCAAGAAAAAATTTAAAAGCAGATAAAAAATATCAAATAGAAATTGATTTATTAGAAAAAATTAAAAACACATTAGAAGCGGGAATGTCTGCTAGAACTATAGATTTTAATGAAGAAGAAAAAGAACTTGTAAAAGATATGTTTTTATTAACAACAAAACCTATTTTATATATAGCAAATGTTTCAGAAGAACAATTAGAAAATGCTGAAAATGACGAATTAGTTTTAAAAGTTAAAGAATATGCTAAAAAAGAAAAAGCAGAAGTAATACCATTATGTGTAAAGATAGAAGAAGAATTATCAAGTTTAGAAGAACAAGATAAAAAAGAAATGCTAGATGCTTTAGGATTAACTGAATCTGGATTAGATAAAGTTATTAAAAAAAGTTATGATTTGCTAGGATTAATGTCATTTTTAACGGCTGGTGAACCAGAGGTTAGAGCTTGGACAATAAAAAAAGGAACAAAAGCACCAGAAGCGGCAGGAAAAATTCATTCAGATATTCAAAGAGGTTTTATAAAAGCGGAAATAGTATCATATGATGATTTAATGAAAGAAGGTTCAATGCTTTCTGCTAAAGAAAAAGGATTGGTTCGTTCAGAAGGAAAAGAATATATAATGCAAGATGGGGATATTGTTTTATTTAAATTTAATGTATAATTTTTGTAATTATTTTGTAACAAAAATGTAAAATAAAAAAACAAAAATCATATTGACATATAACGATAATAAATATAAAATGGAATAAACAAAAGATGTTTTATATATTTTTATGTTAAATGCTTGAAAATTGTTAAAAAAAATAGTATAATAAAAAGTGATTTTAATAATACTAATAAAAGTATATAAAAGTAAGGAGAATTAATATGGAAAAAACAAATTTATCAAAAGTAATTTTAGGAATAGTTACATTATTTGCAGTAATATTTTATGGGATGAATGTTTTAGCTGCAAACAATGAATACGAAGACTTGACATCAAAATTAGGTGCAAATACAAATACAAACACTAATACTAATAATGCCAACACCAATACAAATAAAGCAAATACTAACACCAATACAAATAAAACAAATTCAAATTCAAGTTCATATAATAATGGATCAATACCAAAAACAGGAATATCAGATTCAATTCCAATAATGTTATTAGTTGTTGTATTTGGTATATCAGCAGTATATGCATATAGAAAAATATCTGAATATAAAAATATATAAAAATAATAAATATTGAAAATTTTAAATAAAAAATATATATATTAATAATGAGGTAGGAAACTAAAAAAGTTTTCTGCCTTAGTTTTTTATGTGCCATTTTAAAAGTTCATTTTTTACTATTGATAATGCAAAATGCTAATGATATAATTTAAAATATAATAAGAAAAAATATTATGCAAAGGAGGTGTGAAATGAATAAAAAGACAAAAATAATCATTTGTGTAATCATTATAATTGCAATTATTGCTATAGCAGAATATATATTTATGAATATTAATAAAAACAATTCTCAAAACACTGAAAATACAAATAACTCAAAAACAGAGATAGCATTGAATACTACAGAAGATTTACAAAATTTAATAGCAAAGACTTATGAAAATGTAACAGCGGAATTGCCAAAATTAAATACAAGTGTTATAGATGTAAATGATAGTAATGCACTAAAATACAATACAGGATTAGATAGTAATAAAGGCATAGAAGCAGTTGTAGTTTCTGAACCATTAATGTCTTCACAAGCATATTCATTTGTATTAGTAAAAGTAAAAGAAGGAACGAATGTAGAAAATATTAAACAACAAATGTTTGATAATATTGATATAAGAAAATGGATATGTGTTGAAGCAGAAAAAGTGTATGCAACAGATTCACAAAATGTAGTAGCGTTAATAATGTCAAATGAAGAATGGGCAAAACCAGTATATGATTCATTAAAAACATTATTAGGAGAAACAGGAAAAGAGTTAGAAAAATAAAACATATTTAATTAGAGGGGGACAACCCCTTTTATTAATATAGGAGGAAAACAATGGTATTTTCAAGTATAAGCTTTTTATATTATTTTTTACCATGTGTATTAATATTATATTTTATTGTTCCGCAAAAATTTAAAAATTTTATTTTGTTGATAAGTTCTTTATTCTTTTATTTTTATGGAGAACCAATATATATATTAATAATGTTATTTAATATATTAGCAACTCACATATATGGTATATTAATTGATAAATCTAAAAATAAAAAAAGGAAAAAAATATTTTTAATTTTAGGGATTATAACAAATTTATCTTTATTAATATTTTTTAAATATATAGATTTTGCAATAGAAAATATAAATGGAATACTAAATACAGAAATTAAATTGTTAAAACTTGCATTACCAATAGGAATATCATTCTATACATTTCAAACAATAAGTTATTTGATTGATTTATATAAAGGAAATGTAAAAGTTCAAAAATCATTGTTAAAATTAGCATTATATATTTCTTTATTTCCTCAACTAATAGCGGGACCTATTGTTAGATATGTAGATATTGAGAAACAATTGGAAGAAAGAAAAGCAACATTTGCTATATTTTCTTTAGGAGTAAAGAGATTTGTATTAGGATTATCCAAAAAGGTTTTACTAGCAAATAATTTAGCACAATTAAGCCAGATATTTTTGCAAACAGATGAAAAAAGTATAATATTTTATTGGATATATGCTATATCAACTGCATTATATATTTATTTAGATTTTTCTGCTTATTCAGATATGGCAATTGGCTTAGGAAAAATATTTGGATTTGATTTTTTAGAAAACTTTAATTATCCATATATTTCAAAAAGTATAACTGAGTTTTGGAGAAGATGGCATATATCATTAGGTACCTGGTTTAGAGATTATGTATATATTCCATTAGGAGGAAATAAAGTAAAAAAAATAAAATTATATAGGAATATATTAATTGTATGGTTATTAACAGGTTTATGGCATGGAGCAAGTTGGAATTTTGTAATATGGGGAATATATTTTGGAATAATATTAATTATTGAAAAAAAATTCTTATTAACAAAATTAGAAAAAATACCTTCTTTTATTAGTAGAATTTATGTGTTAGTTTTAGTAATGATTAGTTTTATAATTTTTAATGCAGATAATATTGGACAAGCATTACAACAAATAGGAGGATTAATTGGAATAACAGAAAATACAATAATTACAGATACGACAATATATTATTTAAAAAGTTATATCTTAATTATATTAATATCAATTATAGTATCAACACCAATAATTAAAAATGCTATCATTAAAGCAAAAGAAAACAAATGTATAGAAAAAATAGTAAATATATTAGAACCATTAGTAATAGGTTTATTGCTAATTATATGTACAGGTTATTTAGTAGATAATTCTTTTAATCCATTTCTATATTTTAGATTTTAGAGGAGGATATATGAGTGAAAAAATAAAAGATATATTAAATTCAATGATTTTTGTATTTATAATAATAGGAATATTTATATTTAATATTATAAGTAAAGATAAAGAATTATCTGTATCTGAAAGAAGGTATTTAACGCAAATCCCCAAAATATCTATGTCAAATTTAAAAAATGAGACATTTTCAAACAAATTTGAAAACTATGTTATGGATCAATTCATATTTAGAGAAAAATTTAGAAGTTTAAAAACATATATGCAATTAAATATTTTTAAACAAAAAGATAATAATTCATTATATATCTATAATAACTATATAATCAAACAAGAAAAATTAAATGAAGATTCAGTAGAAAATGCAATGAGAAAAATTGATGAAATATATGACAAATACTTACAAGGAATGAAAGTATATTATTCAGTGATTCCTGATAAAGCATATTTCATAAAAAAAGAAGATTATATTGGAATTGATTATGAAAAATTGAAAGAAAAGTTAAAACTTAAAAATGATATAACATATATAGATATATTCGATAAATTAAGATTAGAAGATTATTATAAAACAGACACACATTGGAAACAAGAAAAAATAGGTAAAGTAGTAGATGAATTCGCTAAAAAAATGAATTTTAGCAAAAGACTAATAAATCATCAAACATATACAGAAAATATAATAAATGATTTTTATGGTGTATATTATGGACAATTAGCATATGATATGGAACCGGAAAAAATAATTTATATGACAAATGATATTATAGAAGAAGCGGAAGTATACAATTACGAAACTGAAAAAACAACAAAAGTATATGATTTAAATTATAATATAGATAAATATGATGTTTTCTTATCAGGCCCAGAAGCATTATTAAAAATTACAAATCCAAATGCAACAACAGATAAAGAACTAATTATATTTAGAGATTCTTTTGGAAGTAGTATAACACCATTATTACTACCAGCATATTCAACAATTACTCTTATAGATACTAGATATATAAGTAGTAAAGAATTAGATAAATATGTTGAATTTGATAATCAAGAAGTATTATTTTTGTATAGTACATTAAT
>CALXZW010000058.1 GCA_944393345.1 uncultured Clostridia bacterium | reverse complement strand
TTAATTATTAACAGTGCTCTTTTGTTTTTGAATTTAATATTTAATTTTAGTTCATCTGTACACATTAATAATACACCATTTATCATAGCTTTTGTACAAGATCCTGTTGGAAAACCATCAAAAGATCCTTTTCCTAATTTAAAAGGTCTATTAGGAGAAATTATAATATCTATACTTTTATAAAATTTTTTCAACCATTTAGAATCTTTTATTCCATAAAAAGTTATCTTATTTTTTAATTCTTCGACTTCAATATCGTTTTTATCAAATCCGCCCACAACATGATAGTGTATATTAGAATATTTTTTATTTAACTCTTTTGCTGCATTTATAAATAAATCATATCCCTTATCAACACCTTTTTCTGTATATTTATGTGCCACAAAGCACATATCCAAATTATTTTTATTTTTTTTATAGTACTTTTTTTCTTCATCATTGTTATTCAGTATTTCTGAAGGAGTAACAACTCCATATATAAATTCTACTTGACTTTTATCACAAATTTTCTTATTAATTAAATATTTATATACATTTTTTTGAGTAACTATTACTTTTTCGAAATTTCTTGAACTACATATTTTTCTTAATTCTGACTCACAATTATCATCATTTATAACAAATCCTCCGCCAGGATATAATGTAAAAGCAAAAGGAATATCAAACTCCTCTAATAGCCCTATATTTTCTCTTACATTTGCTAAAAAAGTAATCATTGCTACCTTATTTTTCAATTTTTTTAACATAACTTTATTTTCATCATTTAATTCTAAAACTTTACCTTTAAACTCTGGATTCTTTTCTTCAAATTCAGCTATAACTTCTGAAATTTTTCTTTTTTCATTAACAGCTTCTAATGATTTACCAGTAGTAAATACATAAACATTTTCTAAATTCTTCATATATTCTATATATTCTTCATATCTAAAAGGTGAATATATACTTGGAAATATATCATCGATAATTATCAATGTTTTTTGTTTATTAAACATTTCTATTTTCCCTTACTCTTTCTATAATTATTTCACTTATTTTAAAAATATCCTCTTTAGTCAAACCATTATATAATGGTAAGCATAAAATTCTTTTTGATATATCTTCTGATATTGGGCAGTCTATTTTATTTTCTATATAATTTAATTTATTTAATGATGGATAAAAATATCTTCTAGGATTTATATCGTTTGCATTTAATTTTCTAATTATTTCTATAGTTCCTACCTCATCTTTTAGTATAATTGGATAATATATATAATTATATTCCACTTCCTCTAAGAATTTTGGCCTTTTTACTTTTCCTTTTAATAATTTATCATACAATTGACTTATTTTCTTTCTTTCTTCAATTATATTATTTATATATTTTAAATTAGACAACCCCATTGCTGCATTAAACTCTGACATTTTAGCATTTATACCTATATTCTCATATTTTCCTTCTGTACTACCAAAATTTTTTAATGATTCTATTTTCTTATATACTTCTTTATTATTAGATATACATGCACCACCTTCTATTGTATGATATAATTTGGTTGCATGAAAACTGCAAGTACTTATATCTCCATAACTTAGTAAACTTTTTCCTTTATATTTACTTCCAAAAGCATGTGCACCATCATAAATTACTTTCAATCCGTACTTATTAGCAATTTCTTGTACCTTATCAACATCACATGGATACCCAAATACATGAACAGCCATTATAGCCTTAGTTTTTTTTGTTATTGCTTCTTCTATTTTATTTACATCTATACATAAAGTATCTTTATCAATATCTACAAAAATAGGTTTGAATTTCTCCCAAATTATTGAAGTTGTCGTTGCAACAAATGTAAATGGAGTTGTTATTATTTCTCCTTCTTCTATATCCAAAGCTCTTAATGCTAATTGCAAAGCTATAGTTCCATTTGTTACCATATTTATATAATCTAATCCTAGATACTCTTTTAAATCATTCTGTAGTCTTTGTAGTAAAGGTCCTTCATTTGTTAGATAACGACTAGACCATATTTCTTTTATATATTCCTCATATTCTTCTATAGGAGGCATAAAACTTCTTGTAACATTAATCATTCTTATCATCTCCTACATTTTGTACATTTTATTATAATATTTCTCATATTCTCCATTTACAATATTTTCTAACCATTCTTGATTTTCTAAATACCATTTTATTGTTTTTACAATCCCATCTTCAAATTGTGTCTTTGGAGTCCAATCTAATTCTTTAGTTATCTGTTCTGGATTTATTCCATATCTCTTGTCATGACCTTTTCTGTCTTTTACATATGTTATTAAATCTTCATTTATAGTATTATCCATATTATCATGTAAATAATTTATAATTTTCTTTACAATTTGTATATTTGTTCTTTCATTATGTCCACCAATATTATAAACTTCTCCTAATTTTCCATTTAATAATACTTTATAAATTGCTTCACAGTGATCTTCTACATATAGCCAATCTCTAATATTACTTCCATCTCCATATACTGGTATTGATTTATGCTTTAAGCAATTATTCATAATAAGAGGAATAAATTTTTCAGGAAATTGATATGGCCCATAATTGTTTGAACATCTTGTAATGCAAACTGGAAATTTATATGTATCATAATAAGCTTTTACTAACATATCTGCTGATGCTTTACTAGCTGAATAAGGGCTATGTGGATTTAATGGTGTTTTTTCAGTAAAACATTCTTCATCTTTTTCTAAACTTCCATATACTTCGTCTGTAGATACTTGTATATATTTTGCTCCTTCTTTATATTTATCTTCTCCTATGATCCACATTTTTTTAGCAACATCTAATAAAGTTTGTGCTCCCTTTATATTAGTATTGATGAATTCTGTAGGATCCTCAATTGATCTATCAACATGACTTTCTGCCGCAAAATTTATAATAGTATCCACATCATAAACTTTCATAACTCTTTTTATTTCTTCTTTATCACAAATATCTACTTTTTCAAAAACATATCTTGGATTTTCTTCTAATCCCTTTAAATTTTCTAGATTTCCTGCATATGTCAATTTATCTACATTTATTATTCTTACATTTTGATTTTCTTTTAAGATATATCTTACAAAATTTGAACCGATAAATCCAGCTCCTCCTGTTACTATAATATTTTTCATTTTCTTACCTCTTCTATTTATTTCTTCTCTTTTTTTTATCTCCATAACTTAATAGCCTTAAAATATATTGACCATAATCTGTTTTTTCTAATTTTTTTCCTATTTTCTCAAGTTGTTCATTATTTATCCAACCGTTTCTCCATGCTATTTCTTCTATACAAGCAATATATAATCCTTGTCTTTCTTGAACAATTGAGACGAAATCACTTGCTTGCAATAGCCCTCTTGGAGTACCTGTATCTAGCCAAGCTAATCCTCTTCCTAATAATACTATATCTAATTTTCCTTCTTGTAAATACATATCATTAATAGTTGATATTTCTAATTCTCCTCGCGTTGACGGTTTAACCAATTTAGCTTTTTCTATTACAGAACTATCATAAAAATACAAGCCTGGTACTGCATAATTTGATTTTGGATTATCTGGTTTTTCTTCAATTGATAATACCTTGTTATTATCATCAAATTCTACCACTCCAAAGCTCTTGGGATTATTAACTGGATATCCAAAAATTCTTGCTTTTCCTTTTTTTCCAATAGCTAAATCTATGCAATCTTGGAATCCTTGTCCATAAAAGATATTATCTCCTAATATCAAGCATACTTCATCATCTCCTATAAATTCTTCTCCTAAAATAAAAGCTTCTGCAATTCCTCTTGGTCTTTCTTGTGCTTGATATTCTATTTTTATTCCTATTGAGCTTCCATCTCCTAATAATTTTTTATATTGCTCAACACATTCTGCATTTGTAATTAATAAAATATCTTTTATCCCGGCTATTAGTAGTACAGACAATGGATAATAAATCATTGGTTTGTCATAAATTGGTATTAGTTGTTTCGATACACTTATTGTTGATGGGTAAAGTCTTGAACCTGTCCCCCCTGCTAAAATAATTCCTTTCATAACGTTAGCCTCCATACTATTCTTTTACAAATTCATCAACTAATTTTTCACATTTTTTATTAAATTCTTTTTTCCATTCTTGATATAAACTCATAATTTCTTTTTTATGTTCTAGCACTGTCATGATTTTATCTTTAATATACACCGCATCATCTTCTTTTTCTAAAATCACATATTCCCCTAGTTTAGTTCCTACAAAATAATCATTGTTATTTCCTAATAAACAAGGAACTCCCATTTCAAAACTTTCTAATGGAAACATAGGTGCATTTTCTGTAAATGTTGGATAAATGTTAATATCATTTTTTTGAATTCTCTTCATTAATTCCTCATTTGGAATATAGTCATTAATGCTTGTTGTTTCTAATCCTAATATTTCTGTAAATTTCTTTGCTTCTGCATTTATCGGAACAACATCTGCAATTGCATTCGGTACTAATTTCATAGCACTTAATGCTGTGTATATATTTTTTAATTCTCTTGAATCTGCATTGTAAATTCCTATTTTAGTTTTTTTATTGTTATTATTAGCTATTTTACCATTGTTTTCTTTGTATACATTATTTTGTAAATAATATGATTTGAACCCTGTTTTATTATAAAATTCATACATTGTACTTCTTACAAATGCAAAACAATCAATTTTTTCTTGCTTATATAACTGCATAACTTCTTTATTTAAATTCCACGTAAAATCGCTAAAATACTCATAACAATTTCCATGCCAAATAACTTTTACTTTTATATTTGGATTTATCTTTTTTATTTTTTCAATAATGCTTGTCCATCCATCACAAACTTGGCTAAATATTGCGGATTTTATATTATTTTCTGAAATACTTTTAGCTATTTTCTTAATATCTTTTTTGCTATAAACATGTTCTAAAGGAACATTATTTTTAAATAGCCCTAATGTAGATGCTGCAACTCCAAGCCATGTTGGATTATAAAATACAACATATTCTTTTCCTTGGAAACCTTTTATAGTTTCTATTGCTTTTTCTACTCTACCATGATATTCTTTATGTTCTTTTTTTACTTCCTTATTATGAGTTATTCTGTATTTTATTGTACTTAAAAAATGATACATTTTACTTAACACTTTATAAAAAAAACTATCTTTATTTATTAATCTTTTTAAAATATTCTTTATTTTTTGCACTTCTTTATTTTCCTTTCTATTTTTCTATAAAATTTTCTATACTGGTTTGTGCTTGTTTATTATATTCTACTTTCCATTTTTTGTACAATTCTTTTATTTTTTCTTTATTTTCTAATATTTTTTCTACTTTTTTAGAATTAATTATTGGATCATCTTCAGCCAAAGTTACCACATACTTTCTTAATTCATCATTTTCTTCAAAGAAATCAGAATTATTGCCTATCAAACATGGTATTCCTAATTCCATACTTATAAAAAATATTGGATGTACATATTCTGTAAATGACGTTGAAATTATTACATCGTTTTTTACTAATTCTTCAATTATATTTTTCTCCTCTATTTTTTGTATTTTAATTGGCATGTTAGAAATTTCCATTGTATTCAAGAATTCTTCCATTCTTGCATCTAAACAATTATAATTCAAATTAGCATTTTTAAGGAATTTTGCAATACATAATTGATTAAATATATTCTTATCCCATGTATAGTTTAAAGGATATATTCCTAGTTGCACTTTACTGTTATCAATATTTTTTTCTGCATTTACTTTTTCTTTTAAAATGTAATTTTCTCTTAAATATGAGCATTTATATCCTAAATTTTTATATGTTTCATACTGACTTTTTCTAAGAAAAGCAATATCATCTATAATGTTTTCTTTTGATAATTCTAATAATTTGAAAAAGTTCTCCCTCTCATAATCATAATATAAAAGACTGTCTTGTGTATTACAAATTACTTTTATTTTTAAATTAGGATATTTCTTTTTGGTATCTTTAACCATTCTGTCCCAACCTATTTCAAAACCTGAAATAATAATTTGTTCAATTTCTTCTTTCATAGAATCATTAATTACTTTCATATTTTCATTATAATCAAAATCTGTCCATCCCAACTTTATTTGTTTATTATTTTTGAACATATTTTTTATACATATATTATCTTCTGGCTTTTTATCTCCATATAATAAAATATAATTTTCCATAATAATTATATTCCTTTCTTATTTTTCTTTACCCAATACCTTTCTTACTAATGATTTTGCTCCTGTTAATGTATTCATATATTCTATATCATTATGAACTATAAAAGCTTCTTTCCACATTTCTTTTCTAAGCATATCTCTACACTTAAATATATTTAATTTTTGCATTGTAGTTAATTTGTCATCTTTTTCAACATATTCAGCTGTTCCAAACGTGTCATTAAATACCATACTATAATATGCTTCTATTAACATTTTACTTGGATTAGTCTTTGTATTTCTTATCAATTCATAAACATATTGTTTAGTTTCATTTGCTTCATAAGGATGATATTTCATATATTCATTAATTATTCTAGCACCTTCAAACATTCCATCTTGTAATGGTTTTATATATTCTTTCACAATATCTGTTTCTTCATCTTTTGCTTTTCTAATTGCTTCTCCTTGTTTATATTCAATTGTACTTCCTGTTCCTGGATTATAAATCCATTCTAATAATGTAATCATGCTTGCAACTTCATTATCTCTTATATTTTTATCATCTAAATAACTTATTTTATAAGTATTTTTAGGTTGTAAATTATAATAATCATATAAAGCTAAATAATATCCACCTATTTCTTTATTTGTAAATATATGTGCTAAATTATCTTGTATTGTTCCTCTCCATCCTATATCTACCATAAACATTGAAGTTTCATCATTAACAATTCCTTTTTTATTTTGGAAATATTCTAATAATTCATTTCTTTTTCTATCTAATTCAAGTTGGATTTTGCTTGTAAATTCCTCATCTGCACATAATCTTTGTACTCTTATATCAAACCAAGGATCTATTATATTTTCTTCTGGAATTAAATCATATTTACCTAGGTATGATTTATATTTTTCAATGTCGATAGCTAATGTTTTAAATAATGCTTTCATACTTTGATTTCTATATTGTGACCACAATCGAAGTAATTCTGCAATTGAAAACTCTTTTAAAGATGCTGAAAATGTTGCCATTCTACTTACTTCTATAATATCACATTCTGGTACTTCAATTCCAAACGGATTATTTTCTTTTATTATTTCATGTATTTTAATAAACGTTTCGCCTTCTCTTGTTGCATAATACACTTTTGGTATGTTATTTTTTATTGCATATTCAACAATGCTATATCCAAAAAAATATAGCAATGGTGCTAGATCAACTCCACTATTAAATAATTTATCATACTTTGTTTTTTCTTCTCTTTTTATACATGATAAATTAAAGTTAAATTTTCTTCCTTTTTCTGGAACAAAATCAAAGTCTGTTTTAGTTGTCTTTATTGTTTCGATTCCTAAACTTTGTGCCATATCGATATCAGAATATTGATTGTCTCCAACATGAATATGATTTTCTGGTTTCACACCAATTTCTTCTTCTGCTTTTTTATATAAGTTTCCTGTTCTTTTATTTAATAAATAATCTGCTGAACTATATATTTTTTCTATTTTAACAGGAATTTTAACATATTCCAATAATTCTTTTAATGAATTAGCATCCATATAAAAATCAGATATACAATACATTTTTAAATTTTTATATTTCTCAAATATTGGCAATATTTCTGGATTTATAAAAATATTTCTTTTCTCTTGTTCTATTTCTTCTCTCAATAGTTCTTTCGAAATATCTGATAGTTCTTCTTTGAATATTTCTTTTTGTAATATTCTAAAAACTTCTATTATTTTACATTCATCATCATGAGCATTTTCTTTATTTTTTTTACATTCTTCTGCTTCTATTTCATCTCTTCTTTGTAATATTTCATAAATATTATTATACTTATCTTTTAATTTGTCTCCATATTTTAAGAAAATATATCTTGCTGTTGCTAATTTTATTTCTTCTGGATGACATCTTCTTTTTAAAATTGTATCCCATATATCAAAACTAATAATTTTTTCCATTTTTCTTCTCCTTTTTCTTAACATCCTTTTTATCTTCATCAAACTCATTTCTGTTTGATTTTATCATTTATTAGCTAGATTATCAAGTTTTTATTATATTTTTTACTCTATTTTAGTAAAAAAGGAAGGGATATTTATACCCCTTCCTTTGGGATATTTATACCCCTTCCTTTTTATATTTAGTTTTGTGTATCTACTGGATAAACACTAACTTGTTTTTTATCTCTACCTTTTCTTTCAAATTTAACATTTCCATCTACTAATGCATA
>CALXZW010000057.1 GCA_944393345.1 uncultured Clostridia bacterium | reverse complement strand
ATAGAAATTAATCAAAATAAAAAAAATGGAAAAGAACTCATAGAATATAAAGAAAGTATTTTCAAAAAACTAATAAAGATGATAAAAAAATTAAAGAGAAGATAAAAATAAGGATGGATTATTATGGATAAAGTAAGAAAATTATAACTATTTATTATCCGTAGGATATAGTAGAGAAGAAATAATAAAGATTATAAATGTCAATATATGTATGAACAAAAAATCAAAAATAAGAATGTAGACGTTGTCAAGTAAAGTGTGTAATTTTTTTTGAGATTTTAAAAATTTTTATAATCGATGGTGAAAAATAGATGCCATCGATTATGAGCTTATTGTAAAAGTTGTGTAAATCGGATTTCCCTCCGATTGATAACTTGAAAAAAATTAATATTTCTATAACTAAATTTATTTTAATAATATTTTTCTAAAAAATCAACCTTTTAGAAAAAGTTGTGTAAATTTAATAGTGCTTAGGAAATTTTTCTTAAGCCTATTATTTTTTAAGCTTTTAAATTATATTCTACCTTCATACATAATTCTAAATTGAGACAAGCATAAATCCCAATTATCCACCATTCTTGTCCATTTTTTCTCTGCTTTTAAAGTTGATAGATAAACTACTTTCAATAATGACATATTTGTTGGAAATACATTTCTATTTTTATTTATTCTTTTATATGTACTATTTAAGCTTTCTATCGCATTTGTTGTATACATGATTTTCCTTATTTCTGCTGAGAATTTAAAGAATACAGAAAGTACGTCCCAATTGTCTATCCAACTTTGAATAGCACCAGGATATTTGTTTTTCCACTTTTCCTCTAATTCTAGTAAATTGGTATATCCTATTTCTTCTGTACTTGCTTTGTAAACAGTTTTTAAATCATTAGCTAATTCTTTTCTATCTGTATATGGAACATACTTTGAAGAGTTTCTTATTTGATGTACAATACATCTTTGATATTCTATCTTTGGATAAATTGCTGATATTGCTTCTTTTAGTCCTGTTAAGCCATCTGTACATAACACTAGAATATCCTGAACTCCTCGATTTTTAAGTTCATTTAATACTGTCATCCAATATTTTGCACTTTCATTTTCTCCTATTGTTATTGTTAATACTTTTTTCATTCCATCCTTGTCAATTCCTAATACTACATAGGCTGCTTTCTGTACAATCTGTCCATTATCCCTTACATGAAAATGTGTTGCATCAATAAATATTATTGGATATACACTTTCTAATTTCCTTTTTTGCCATTCTTCTACTTCTGTAATAACACTATCTGTTATCTCGGAAACTGTTTCAGCAGATATATTAAAGCCATAAATATCTTCAATTGTATCAGCAATATCTCGTTGACTCATTCCTTTAGCATACATTGATAATACTTTATCTTCAATTCCTGATACATCTTTTGTTCTTTTGGGTATTGCTTGAGGTTCAAATGTTGCATTTCTATCTTTTGGAACATTTATTGGTATTTCTCCATATGTAGTCTTTAGCGTTTTATTGCCATTCAGTTCTTCTATTTTGTGTTTCTTTGTAATCGTGACTATTGCTTTCATAGCCTAAATGAGCATTCATTTCTCCTTGTAACATTGCTTCAAATATTGGTCCAAATATATCTTTCATTGCATCTTGAATATCTTCTTTTGTTTCTGGTTGATATTGTTTTATTATTGTTTGTGCAAGAGCAACACTTTTTGGATCTCTTTGTATTTTCTTTGCCATATTTTTTTCCTCCATTTTCTATTATTATATTTTTTTGTATAAAAAGTAAAGTGCATAAGTTGGTACCTTTAACTTACACACTTTATTTTACACTATCGTGGAAAGAACATTTTTCTTATTGACATTAACAAATTCCCTTTTGTATTCCCATGTTTTATTGTTATTTTTTAACATTTTCTTTTTTTAATAATTCTTCTACATCTTTTTTCGTTCATGTTGATCCTTTATGTCCTTTTTGACCACCTGTCTGTTTATTACTCTTTTCCCTTAAATTCACTTCTTTCTTCTTTGACCTTTCATCTTTTGATGGTGAAATACTTGAATTTGAGCTATCCTTGTTTAATATTGATTTCATCCTGTCATTATCATTTTTTAATAATTTATTCTCATCTTCTAATTTTTTTATTTTAGAATTTAACTGCTTTACTTCTCTTTTATGTTCTTCTTTTAAATTATGTATTTTTTCTGAATGTTGCTCTTTAAGTTTTTTTATTTCTTCTTTATGTTCTTCTTTAATATCCTTTATTTCTTGTGATAAATTATCACATTTTTTTAATACATCTTCTAATTGTCTAAATATATGTTTATCATAATTTGATGCCATAATTAACTACCTTTCCTTTTTCTATATTATATATCAAAATATCAAAAAAAGACCATAACAGTTGTATTTCAATACTGTTACAGGGTATGTAATATTCTGTGGATTGTTACTTTCTATTTTTTCTATTTTGTGAATAACTTTACTTTAGGGCTGAGTAGTAACTTTTTTTCGGGTCATTATCCTGAAAATATGTAAAAACTATTGAAATGTAATTTTTTTTGATATAAAATAGTATTGCCTAATAAAATGAAGGCAATACTATAATTATTGATAAAAGCAATGAAAAGGAGGAATTTTTATGTCAGTAAAAATAGGAATCAATGGTTTTGGAAGAATAGGAAATTTATCATTCCAAGCAGCATTAGCAAAGGAAGGAGTAGAAGTAATAGCAATAAATGATCCATTTATATCAGCAGATTATATGGCATATATGACAAAATATGATACAGTTCATGGTAAATTTAATGGAACTGTTGAAGAAAAAGATGGACATTTAATTGTAAATGGAAAAGAGATAAAAGTATATAATGAAATGGATCCACATAACATACCATGGGGAGAATTAGGAGTTGAATATGTATTAGAATGTTCAGGTGTATTTACAACTATGGAAAAAGCACAAGCACATATTGATGCAGGAGCTAAAAAAGTAATAATTAGTGCACCATCTAAAGATGCACCAATGTTTGTAATGGGAGTTAATAATGAAACATATGATCCAAGTATGAATATTGTATCAAATGCTTCATGTACGACAAACTGTTTAGCACCACTTGCAAAAGTAATAAATGATAAATTTGGAATAAAAGACGGATTAATGACAACAGTTCATAGTACAACAGCAACACAAAAAACAGTTGATGGAGCATCTAAAAAAGATTGGAGAGGCGGAAGGGCAGCAGCAGCAAATATTATTCCATCTTCAACAGGAGCTGCAAAAGCAGTTGGAAAAGTTATACCATCATTAAATGGAAAATTAACAGGAATGTCATTTAGAGTACCAACTGTTGATGTATCAGTTGTTGATTTAACATGTAATCTAGAGAGACCAACAACTTATGAAGAAATTTGCAAAGCAATGAAAGAAGCATCAGAAAATGAAATGAAAGGAATTGTAGGTTACACTGATGAACCAGTTGTATCTTCAGACTTTATACATGATTCTCGTACATCTATTTTTGATGCAACAGCAGGTATCATGCTAACAGATACATTTGTTAAATTAGTAGCTTGGTATGATAATGAGTGGGGATATTCAAATAAACTTGTAGATTTAACTTGCTATATAGCATCTAGAAGCTAAAATACAAAAATATATAGGCACTGTTTTAAAAAACTAAAATTTTTTGAAACGTGTCTAATTTTATAAAAATAGAAAGAAAAAGAAAATATTGGAAAAATATACAATTCTGAAAAAGAATAGTTTTAGCTATAACTATAATTGTTCTATCAATAATTTTATGAATAGCTTGATGGGAGAAGAGGTCGGTATTGTACAAAAGATTCAAGCATATGTTTTTGTGTAAAAACAGAAAAAATATGGAAAGATTGATGAAGATAATAATAGGAGTGGAAAATTAAATAGATTTGTCAGAATTATATAAAGGAACAGAATAATATAGAAATAAACTTTAAAAGAATACTTGAAAAGTATTCTTTTTTGGTATAGAATAGATGTGATTTAGAAAAAATATTAATATTTAAAATAGTTAAACTATTAATAAATAAGGAGGAATCAAAATGAATAAAAAAACAATAAAAGATATTGATTTAAAAGGAAAGAAAGTATTGGTAAGATGTGATTTTAATGTACCAATGGATGAAGAAAAAAACATAACAGATAATACAAGAATTGTTGCAGCTTTACCAACAATAAAATATTTATTAGAAAATAATTGCGCAATAATATTATGTTCTCATTTAGGTAGACCAAAGGGAGAATTTAAACCAGAATTTTCATTAAAACCAGTGGCAGAAGAACTTTCAAAATTATTAAATAGAGAAATTATAATGGCTAAAGATGTAATAGGAGAAGATGCAAAAGAAAAAGCAAAAAATTTAAAAAATGGAGAAGTAATGCTATTAGAAAATGTTAGATTCCATAGAGAAGAAACAGATAATGATCCAGAATTTAGTAAAGAATTAGCAAATATGGCAGAAATATATGTAAATGATGCATTTGGAGCAGCACATAGAGCACATAGTTCTACAGCAGGAGTTGCAGAATATTTACCAGCAGTTGCAGGACTTTTAATAGAAAAAGAATTACAATTCTTGGGAAATGCATTAAATAATCCAGAAAGACCATTTGTAGCAATATTAGGTGGAGCAAAAGTTTCAGATAAAATAGGAGTAATTGATAGTTTATTAGAAAAAGTAGATACATTAATAATTGGCGGAGGAATGGCATATACATTTTTTAAAGCACAAGGGTATGAAGTAGGAAAATCAATTTGTGAATTAGATAAGTTAGATTTAGCCAAAGAATTGATGGAAAAAGCTAAAACTAAAGGTGTAAAATTAATGCTACCAATTGATACTGTTGTAGGAAAAGAGTTTGATATAAATACAGAAAGTAAAAATGTAAAATGTACAGAAATTCCAGCAGACTGGGAAGGATTTGATATTGGAAAAGAAACAATAAAAATGTTTTCAGAAGAAATTAAAAAAGCAAAAACAGTAATATGGAATGGACCTGTTGGATTATTTGAATTCCCACAATTTGCTATAGGAACAAATGAAATAGCAAAAGTATTATCTCAAATAGATGCAACTACAATAATTGGTGGTGGAGATTCAGCAGCAGCAGTAAAAAAAGCAGGATTACAAGATAAAATGACACATATATCAACAGGTGGAGGAGCTTCATTAGAATTTTTAGAAGGTAAAAAATTACCTGGAATAGAATGTTTAATGAATAAATAAAAAGGAGAGATTCTTATGAGAAGAAAAGTAATAGCAGGAAACTGGAAAATGAATATGCTTCCAAATGAAGCAATACAATTTATTGAAGAATTAACACCATTGGTAAAAGATACTGAAAATGAAGTTATTTTATGTGTTCCATATATTGATTTATTTTATGCATTACTAACAGCACAAAATACAAATATAAAAATAGGAGCACAAAATGTCCATTTTGAAGAAAAAGGAGCTTATACAGGAGAAGTATCAGCTAAAATGTTAAAATCAATAAATGTAGAGTATGTAATAATAGGTCATTCTGAAAGAAGACAATACTTTGCAGAAACAGATGAAACTGTAAATAAAAAGATAAAAGCAGTTTTGGCAAATGATTTAAAACCAATAGTTTGTGTTGGAGAAACTTTAGAACAAAGAGAAGAAGGTAAAACAGAAGAAATTATTACAACTCAAACAAAACTTGCATTAGAAGGTTTAACAAAGGAGCAAGTTATAAATACTATAATAGCATATGAACCAATTTGGGCAATAGGAACTGGAAAAACAGCTACAAGTGAAGATGCTAATAATAGTATAAAAGCAATAAGAAACAAAATAGCAGAAATTTATGGACAAGAAGTAGCTATGCAAGTTATAATACAATATGGTGGAAGTGTAAAAAGTTCTAATGCTAAGGAATTATTTGAAATGTCAGACATAGATGGTGGACTTGTAGGTGGAGCAAGTTTAAAAGCAGAAGAATTTAGTAAAATAGTAAATTATAATAAATAATATTGTAAAGAAAACATTTTAATAAGGAAGGTAAGAGTTATGAAAGATAAATTAACAATGCTAATGATATTAGATGGTTTTGGAGATAATGCTAATAAAGATGGTAATGCTATAAAACTTGCTAAAACACCTAATATAGATGAACTAATGAAAAAATATGCCAATACAGACATATATACAAGTGGATTAAATGTCGGTTTACCAGAAGGGCAAATGGGAAATTCAGAAGTAGGGCATACTAATATAGGAGCAGGAAGAATTGTTTATCAAGAATTAACAAGAATAACAAAATCAATAGAAGATGGAGATTTCTTTACAAATTCAGAATTTGTATCTGCAATTGAAAATTGTAAAAAAAATAATTCTAAATTGCATATTCTAGGATTATTGTCAGATGGTGGAGTTCATAGCCATAATAGACATTTATATGGTTTGTTAGAAATGGCTAAAAGAAGAGATTTTGAGGATGTATATGTACATTGTTTCTTAGATGGAAGAGATACACCACCAGCATCAGCAGAAGGATATTTAATTGAATTACAAGATAAAATGAAAGAAAAGGAAATTGGAAAAATAGCATCTATATCTGGAAGATTTTACAGTATGGATAGAGATAAAAGATGGCAAAGAGTACAGAAAAGTTATGAAGCAATAGTAAATGGAAATGGTTTAAAAGCAGGAAGTGTAATAAAAGCTATAGAAGATTCATACCAAAAAGAAGTTTTTGATGAATTTGTAGAACCAACAGTAATATGTAATGGAGATGAACCAATAGCAACAATAGGAAAAAATGATTCAGTAATTTTCTTTAACTTTAGACCTGATAGAGCAAGGGAAATAACAAGAGCATTAGTAGATAAGAATTTTAATGAATTTGAAACTAAAAAAGATTTAGATTTATATTTCGTATGTTTTACAAACTATGATGAAACAATGCCAAATGTTCATATAGCATTTAATAAAGAACAATTAAAAAATACTTTTGGTGAATATATAAGTGAAAAAGGATATACACAATTAAGAATAGCAGAAACAGAAAAATATGCACATGTAACATTTTTCTTTAATGGAGGAGAAGAAAAATTATTTAATGGTGAAGATAGAATATTAGTTCCATCTCCAAAAGTAGAAACATATGATCAAAAACCAGAAATGAGTGCATATGAGGTTACTGATAAAGTTATAGATGCAATAAATAAAGATAAATATGATTGTATTATATTAAATTATGCAAACACAGATATGGTAGGTCATACTGGAAACTTAGAAGCAGCTATAAAAGCTGTAGAAGCAGTGGATGAATGTGTTGGAAAAGTAGTAAAATTAGTAGAAAGTAAAAAAGGAAACCTACTTATAACAGCAGATCATGGAAATGCTGAGCAAATGATAGACTATAAAACTGGTGAGCCACATACAGCACATACTACAAATCCAGTTCCATTAATTTTAGTAACAAGTAATGAAAAATTGAAATTAAAATCAGGTGGTAAGTTAGCAGATTTAGCACCAACAATGCTTGATTTAATGAATTTAGAAAAACCTGAAGAAATGACAGGAAATAGTTTATTAGATAAGGAATAAAAATATGTTAAAACATACGAAAAAAATAAAAGAAATTTATGAAGAAATTCAAAGAAAAATATTTCGAATGATACCTGAAAAATGGGAGAAATTATATTTATACTGTTCTTTTATAGATGAAAATGAAAAGAAAGAGAAAGGTGAACTATATTTCTATTACATTCCTAAAGGGATTTTTAAGAAAAATCCTGTAAATGTATATGAAATACCTAATAAATTTAATTTGGAAGAAAATCAATATCTAAAATTAGTAGAGAATTTATATAAAAATATAAAGGAATTAAGAGAGGAATTTAAAAAAACAGATGTCATAAATGAAATATGGACAAATATAACTATTTCAATAGAAAATACAAAATTTAAAGCAGAATATAAATATGATAATTTAAAAAATGATGAATTTTCAAATTATGAAAGACATATAATTTGGAGGTATAAATATTTAAATATAGGACCTGAACAAGTAGGAAGAGAAGAAAAAGAAATATTAAAAAAATATATTTATGGAGTAAAGCAAATAGAAAAAACAGAAACCTACGAAACAGGAATATATATAAGAGAAGAAGAAAACATAATAGAATATAACAAAGAAGAAAATATAAGCAAAACAAAAAATGATATAAAAACAAATCAAATATTAATTTCAAGATTAAATGATAAAAAAAATAGTGATTAATTAATAATAGTTTTTCATCTTAGGTTAAAACCTAAATTTAAAATATAAAACCAAAAAATGAAAGGAGCAAAGAAATGATTTATTCAAAAGAATTAGAAGAAATGTGCAAAGTAGCCAAAGGAGTTAACCATGGCCCTGCACCAATCCCAGAAGAAGGAAAATGGGTAAAAGCAAAAGAAATAAAAGATATATCAGGATTAACACATGGTATTGGATGGTGTGC
>CALXZW010000056.1 GCA_944393345.1 uncultured Clostridia bacterium | reverse complement strand
CATGCTAGTTGTTGGGCAATAATTGCAGAGGCAATGTTAGGATTTGGAGAAAAAGCAATTGAACTATATAAAATGATAAATCCAATAGAACACTCAAGAACAATAGAAGCAAGTTCAAAATACAAAGTAGAACCTTATGTTATACCAGCAGATATATATGGAAAAGGAAATTTAGCAGGAAGAGGAGGCTGGACATGGTATACAGGTTCATCCAGTTGGTATTATAAAGCAGGTATAGAATATATATTAGGAATAAAAATTGAAAAAGGATATTTGAAGATAGAACCGTGTATACCAAAAGAATGGAAAGAATATGAAGTAAAATATAGATATGGTGATGGAATATATAATATAAAAATAAAAAATCCAGAAAATAAAAATATACGGAATTGAAAAAATATTTTTAGATGGAATAGAAGTAGAAAATAATATAAAATTAGAAAAAGAAAATAAAATTCATAATATAGAGGTAATAATATGAACTTTGCGAATTTTTTCCAAAGTTCAAAATATATAAAAAAATCCTTGATAATGTTTAGAACAGAATCAAGGATTTTGGAATTTAAATCAATTATAGTAAAAGAAATAAAATTCCACCAATGACCAGTGCTATCCATACTATTGAAAAAACTATATGGTCTAGCATGAACTTTTGGCATTTAAAGCCAAATCGGGTTTTTTGCCAAAACGGATATGATACTGTAATGGCAATCACAAAGTATAAAAAATACCGGAAAAGCTGTAATAACATATTCTTTTCACCCTTTCTAAAAATTTTAAACATATTATAGTACAAAAAATAATAAAAATCAAACAGAAGTAATTATTTTTACAATAAAAAATTATTAAAATATTATAAATCATAAAAATTCTTAAAAATATATCCACTATTTTTTAAAAACAAAATAGAATCCTCTAAAACACTAGAACTATCACTAACATCAGTAGTATCGTGCATTAGAACAACCAAAGTATCTTTATTTTTACAAGTAGACTTTAAATTAGATAATAATTGTTCTTTAGTATATTTTTTTTCAGAATCTTTATTCAAACAATTCCAGTCTATATAAGAGTAACCTAATTCATCAAGATAAGAAACAGACAATTTTTTTTCATATTTATATTTTTTAGAAGAAGAAGCATAACCATTAGGAAACCTAAAAATACGAGCAGTATAGTTCTCCACTCCAATTGCTTTAGAAATTTCAGCATCTGTATTTTTTATTTCATCAATAAAAGTATTTTTATTAGAATATAATTTAGAATTATTATGGTCATAAGTATGGTTAGCTATATAATGACCTTCTTCATAAGCTCTTTTTACTAATTCAGGATGATTTTTTACATATTTTCCTATAACAAAAAAAGAAGCTTTGACATTTTCTTTTTTTAAAATATCTAATATCTTATGAGTAGCTTTTTTAGTAGGTCCATCATCAAAAGTTAAATATGCGACCTTTTGATTACTATGAAATAAACTATTAAGTTTTTCTTGTAAAGGATTAACATTGCTAGAAGTAGTTACTGCTAAAGAGAAATATTTAAAAATCAAAAAGCAAAATACAAAAAATATAACTACAGAAAAAATTAAAAAAACTTTTTTAGAAAAAACTAAAATATGCATATAAGCCTCCCATGAATATATATGAAGATAAATAAAAAAAAGAACTTTGAAGATTATCTCCAAAGTTTATTTAATGGAATTAGCTTGTTCTTGACTAATGTATCCATATTCTACCATTTTGTTTAATACATGAGTTTGCCTTTTTTTTGCTAAATCAGGATTTACAGTTGGTGCATATACAGAAGGAGCATTAGGAACTCCTGCTAACATAGAGGCTTCATCTAATGTTAAATCTCTTGGTTCTTTGTTGTAATAACCCATACTTGCATCATAAATACCGTAATAGCCTTCTCCAAAATATGATGTATTAACATACAATTCTAATATTTCATTTTTAGAATAATGTTTTTCTAAATCATAAGCGGCAAAAGCCTCTCCTAATTTTCTACTTAAAGTTTCATCTTGAGATAAGATAACGTTTTTAGCAACTTGTTGAGTAATTGTACTACCACCTTCCTTTAATTCCCAATTAGATATATTAATATAGATAGCTCTAAAGACAGCAATAAAATCTATAGGGCCATGGTCATAAAATCTATGATCTTCAACTGCTATAACAGCATTTCTATAATCTGTAGATAAATCAGAAAACTTAACAAAATTTTCTTTAGAAGTTATGTTTTCAACTCTAGTAAATAAAGGTTCTTCTTTTAGAGCTTGAGAATAAGTAGAATAACCTATAAATCCAAATATCGAAATAACTATAAGTATTAGTATAAGTATAAAAAATAATATTTTCCAAATTAATTTCATATTTCTATAATTCCTTCCTATGTAAAATGTAAATTATATGAATTATTATATAGCAAATAAAAGTTTTTGCCAATACTATTAATAAAGGTTTAATAAATTTATTGTAAAAATAACATAAAGGATGTATAATTAAATGTAAAATAATTTTATGAAAGGATTAGAAATGACAAAAACAGAGATTTTAGACATGATAAAAAGTAAAATAAATGATTCATCTGACGAATTAGAAAAAGCATTATGTGCATATATTGAAATTGCTAAAATGAAGAGTTTTGATGAAAATTATTTATGGGGAAAAAGAGAAATGGCAGATAAGATTAGAAATATAGCACAAGCAAGAAAAAATGATATAGAATATATTGCACAAAGGAGAAAAATAGTATGTATAACTATTTCAAAGTTATATCAAAATATTTTAGAAGAATTAGGTATAACAGCTTATTCAGAAATTGAAGATGATGCTGATGGACATACTTATGTTGTAATTATATTAAAAAATGGAAAAAGAATAAAAGCAGATATACAAGCAGATATGCATAATATTCAAACAAAATGTAAATTGAGAAAATTTCAAAGTCAGGATTCAGAAGAAACATTAGATGAAGAAAAGATAACTAAATTATTAATAAAATTGGGGTATATAAAAAGTTCAAAAGATTATAAAGAAACAACAATGGCAAGATTGAAAGAAGAAACAGAAGGAATGGATGTAAATGAAGCAGTAGAAAAGATAATAAAAGATAGAGAATTATATGATGGAGAAAATATAGGAATTTCTGAGACATATAATTTTTATAGAATAGCATTAAAAAAAATAATACCTCAATATATAAAGAAAAATGTTAATATTTTTAGTTGTTATAGAAAAAAAGGAAAAGAAGATAGAGATTACTCATTATGCATCTTTTCAGAAAAAGATTCTACTGGAAAAATATATTTATATTCAGAAAAGACTAAAAGATTTTTACCATGTGAACCAGAAAAGATGCAAGAATTTATAAATTCAGGGTTGGTTTTAGGAAGGACAGGTAAAGAAGAAGGAATTGGAAAACTAAGAAAATTTTTAAAAACAAAGAATGAAAGAGAAGAACAAAGATATTGACATTAAAAACAATAAACTATATAATACGAATATAAATTTGCTATTATATAGTTTATTGTTTCAAAGGAAGGGAAAAATAAATGAAGGAAGAATTTTTAAAATTATTAAGAGAAGTAAAAAGAGATGGGATAGAGAATTTAATACAATTTTTAGAAAAGTCAGATTTTTTTATAGCACCTGCTAGTACAAAATTTCATGGAGACCATGAAGGAGGGTTAGTAGAACATAGTTTAAAAGTATATGAAATATTGAAGCATAAAGTTAATAATTGTATAGAACCTATAAATATTTCAGAAGAGACTATTATTATAATTGGATTATTACATGATATATGTAAGACTAATTTCTATAAAATAGATTACAGAAATGCAAAAAATGCATTAGGTGTATGGGAAAAAGTACCATATTATACAGTTGATGATACAATACCTTATGGGCATGGGGAAAAATCTGTAATGATGATAACAGAATATATGAAATTAACACCTGAAGAAAAATATTCAATTCGTTGGCATATGGGGTATACAGAACCAAAAGAATTATATAATGCAATAGGTGCAACATATAAAAAATATCCAATAGCTTTATTAACACATGAAGCTGATTTAGAAGCAACATATTTATATGATATGTAATAAAAAAAGATAATAGGAAGGTAAATAAGATGTTAGCATATATTAAAGGTATTTTAGAAATGAAAATGACAGGATACATTGTAATAGATGTAGGAGGTCTAGGTTATAAAATATTTATGTCAGAAACAGGAATTGAAAAAGTCGGGAACATTGGAGAAAAAGTAAAAGTATATACTTACTATAAAGTAAGAGAAGATGATGTTAGTATTTTTGGATTTAATACATTAGAAGAATTAAAAATGTTTGAATTATTAATAAGTGTAAGTGGAGTTGGAGCTAAAACAGCACTTACGATGTTAGCAGTTTGTGAACCATCAGAATTTGCACTAGCAATAATTTCAGAGGATGTAAAAACATTAACAACGATACCCGGAATCGGACCTAAATCAGCCAAAAGAATAGTATTAGAATTAAAAGATAAGATTAAAAAAGAACAACAAATATCAGAATTAACAAAGGCATCAAATGAAATAAGTGAAAATGAAAAAACATTGACAAGTATAAAAGTAAAACAAGCAATAGAAAATGATAATAAAGTATTAGAAGCAGTAGCAGCATTGCAAGTGTTAGGATATAACAAAAAGTTAATAGATCAGGCATTTGAAAAAATAGAGAATAAAAAAGAATTATCAACAGAAGAATTAATAAAAAAAGCACTGTTTATTTTGGGACGTTAGTTAAAAGGACTTATCTCCTTTTATTTAACGTCCTAAAATTACCAAAATTATAGTTAAGGAGAAAAATTATGAATCAAAATCAACCATTAGCTTTTAGAGTAAGACCAAAAAATCTAGAAGAATATGTTGGTCAAGAACATGTTTTAGGTAAAGATAAAATATTATATAGAACAATAAAAGCAGATAGATTATCAAGTATAATATTATTTGGTCCACCTGGATGTGGTAAAACCTCATTAGCAAGAGTAATAAGTGAAACAACAAAATACAAATTTTATAAAATTAATGCAGTAACAGCAGGTGTAGCTGATATAAAAAAAGTTATAGAAGAAACAAAAAATTTTATGTTAAATCCAGTAGGAAAGAGTATTTTATTCATAGATGAAATTCACAGATTTAATAAACTTCAACAAGATGCATTATTACCTTATGTAGAAAATGGCACTGTAATTTTAATAGGTGCAACAACTGAAAATCCGTATTTTGAAGTGAATAAAGCTCTAATATCAAGGTCAATGGTTATAAAATTAAATCCACTAACAGAGGAAAATATTTTACAAATTTTAAAAAATGCATTAGAAAGACCAGATGGACTTCGGAGAGTATAGTATAAAAATAGAGGAAAAAACTTTAAAAAAATTGGCATCAATAGCAAATGGAGATGTAAGAACTGCATTAAATGGACTAGAGATAGCAGTGCTTACAACTGCTATGGATAAAGATGGGTATATAAATATAACAGATGAAGTAATAAAAAATAGTGTTCAAAGTAGAAAAGCAATATTTGATAAAAATGGAGATAGCCATTATGACAATATAAGTGCTTTTATAAAATCAATGCGTGGATCAGATCCTGATGCAACAATATTTTATTTAGCAAGAGCTTTAAATGGAGGAGAAGATCCAATGTTTTTAGCAAGAAGAATAGTAATATGTGCATCAGAAGATGTAGGAATGGCAAATCCAAACGCACTTGTAGTAGCAACAAATGCTATGCAAGCAGTACATATGATAGGTATGCCAGAAGCTAGAATAATACTTTCAGAAGCAGCAGTATATGTAGCAACGTCTAAAAAATCTAATGCAACATATTTAGGGATAAATAAAGCATTAGAAGATGTACAAACTAAAGATACAGGAGAAATACCAATGCATATACGAAATGCACCAATAGAGAAAATGAAGGAATTAGGGTATCATGAAGGATATTTATATCCACATGATTTTCCAGGTCATTATGTTGAACAACAATATTTACCAGATAAAATGTTAGGAACAAAATATTATAATCCTGATAATATATCATAAAATATAAGGAGGTATTAAATGATAAAAGAAAAAAGGATTGTGATTGTGGGAGGACCAGGAACAGGAAAAACGACACTTTCAGATAATATTGGAAAAAAATTAAATTATCCAATATATCATATTGATGGAATTCATCATTTAGAAAATTGGAAAATAAGAGATAGGGAAGAAAGAGATCAAATTATTTTAAACAAAATTAAAGAAGAAAAATGGGTAATAGATGGAACATATAAAACAACTTTAAAGCAGAGAATGGAAAGAGCTGATATGATAATATTTTTAAATTATTCAACTTTCGCAAAATTAAAAGGAATATTTTCAAGATACATAAAGAACAAAGGAAAAGAAAAAGAAGAAATACCAGGATGTAAGGAAAAAATGGAATTTAAATTTATTAAATATACTTTTAATTGGAATAAAAATGTAAGAAAATTAGTTGAAGAAGCAATAGAAGAAAATAAAGGAAAAAATATACTAATTTTTAAGAATAGAAATGACTTAAATAATTGGTATGAAAACGAATTTGGAGAAAATATTATTTTATAAATAACATAAATTAATAAAAATTGGGAAACCTACTAAAAAGTAGGTTTTTATTATGTTGAAAAAAATTTTAATAGGGTTATTGTCAGGAATAATAAGTGGGCTGTTTTCTACTGGTGGAGGCATGATATTATTGCCATCTTTAATATATTTATTAAAACAAGAAGAGACAAAAGCAAGAGGTACGTCAATTTTTTGTATATTACCAATGGTAATAGTTAGTAGTTTTTTCTATTATAAAAGTAATTATATAAATTTAAAAATATCAATTTTATGCGCTGTAGGTGGAGCAATAGGAGGATATATAGGAGCAAAATTATTAAAAAAAATTCCTACTAAAATATTAAAAATACTTTTTACAATTTTTTTAATTTATGCTTCTTTTAAGATGTTGACAACTTAGAAAAATATATAGTGAGAGCAAGGAGGAATAAAGAAAATATAACGATGGCAGAAATACTAATAGGACTTGTATCAGGAATAGTAAGTGGTACAGGAACAGGAGGAGGAACTGTTTTAATCTTTTTATTATTATATGTTCTAGGCGTAGAACAACATATTGCACAAGCAGCAAACTTAATATTTTTTATTCCAACATCATTAGTAGCAATAATAGTGAACATAAAAAATAAAAATATAAACTTAGAATTGGCAATAATAATTTCTATATTTGGAATAATAGGTGCAATAATAGGAGCTAATATTTCAACACATATAAATGTAATTTTTTTAAGAAAAAGTTTTGGAATATTTTTAGCAATAGTTGCCATACATGAAATATATACCATATATAAAAATTCCAAAAAAGTATAAAAAAGCAATAGAAATGAGATAATAAATATATAACAATATAAAAAATGAAAAAGCGGAGGTGTAATAAAATGAAATTTATGAAAGGTGTTATGATTGGAGGACTTATTACTACAGGATTAGTAATGATGTATACAGAAACAGGTATGAGAAGTAAGAAAAAGATGATGAAAAAAGGAAAACAATTAATTAAAAAAATGGGAATTTATTAAATCTTAAAAATATCCAAATAAGGACGTAAAGGAAAAGAATATAATATAATATATTTTTACCTTACGTCCTTGTTCACATATTTAATTTTTTTATATTAAATATTTAGCAATGATTATCTTCATCATGGCATTCTTTAGGGCATACTATTTTTTCACCTTTTAAACATTCACCTTCATGATGACATTTAGCACAAATCTTTATATTTTCTGTATCATTTACCCATATTTGTATAGCGTAATTTCTTCCAGGACAAAGAGGTCCAAAAACAAACTCACCGTCTTTATCAGTAAAAGTATGACCAACAGGTCTTCTTTCTGTTTTACCGCAATCATATACTATTTCTACTAATTTTACAACTGCATTTTTTACAGGCTCTTTAAAGCAATTTTTAACAATTCCATATATAGCATCTCTATTATCTTCAGGAAGTGTTATATCTAAATCAAATTGCTTACCTCCTGAAATTACACCATCAATATTAAAAGTAGGGCAAGTATGCTCAGGTTTACAATTATTATTAAAATTTTCCATCCAAATCAATCCTTTCATTATAACAACTCTTGGCTGTTTATATATAATATGAAAAAAATCGAATAATGTTGAATATTTGCATAAAATACTTTTTAAAATAAAGTAATTAATTAAAATATTATGCATAAAATTAAATTAATGAGGAGGTATTTTATGTTTTTTGTATTTAATAAAGAAAAAATATATACATATTTAGTTTCTGTAATAACAGTTGTATTTTTATTAGTAATAGCAACAAGTATGAAAGGAGAAAATACAGTAGAAACTTCTACTAATAATTCTAAGTTGTTGCCAATATATAATGTTCAAACTGAAGAAAACAAAGTTGCTTTTACAATGAATTGTGCTTGGTAACAATTACTTTTATGATAGAAATTAAAAACAAGT
>CALXZW010000055.1 GCA_944393345.1 uncultured Clostridia bacterium | reverse complement strand
GATGAGTCTAATAAATTATCAAGTGATTATAACGGAAAAATCGAAAGAATAGTGTATGGTAAAATACCATTAATGAATATTAAATATTCATTAATAGACAAGGATACAGTATGCAACAGAAAAAATAAGGACACTATAGAATATTTTTTAGAAGATTTAGAAAGTAAGAGAAATTTTGAATGTGTTGATTGTAATGGTTCGATACTTACAAAGATATATAGTGATAAAATTTTATTTATAGATAATGTCCATACAAATAACAGTGTAAGATTAAATTTTATAGATGAAAGCATAGATGATATGAATAAAATAGTGGAATATATAATAGATAATAAGTCCTGTTATGGAGATTTATATCTAAATGAAATTAGTGTTAAGTAGGTGTAGATATGGAATTTAAGAAATTATATGATATAGCAAATAATCTGGCGAAAGAAATTAAAATTGAAGAACATACTTATATTAGTGAAGTGGCTGTGGCTCTGGTTTCAGATAAAGATAACATATATGTTGGAAGATCTATTAAAACGACTTGCTCTTTGGGACTATGTGCAGAAAACGTAGCTGTATCTAATATGATTATAAACGGAGAATCCGTCATAAAAAAATTGGTAGCGGTATATGAGGGCGGTAAAATAATATCTCCTTGTGGAAAATGTAGAGAGTTTTTATATCAAATTAATCATAAAAATCTGGACTGTGAAATAATGTTGAATCTTAATAAAATAGTAACACTAAGGGATTTATTACCAGCAACTTGGTCAGATATGAAATAGGAGGAGAAAACATTGAATAATTTGCCAAAATATATAGGAAAAGAACTAACGGTTATAATAGATAGACCAATGGGAAGTAAACATCCAAAATATGGATTTATATATCCAATTAACTATGGATTTTTGCCAAACACGATAAATAAAGATGGCGAAGAGATAGACTGTTATATACTAGGAGTGTTTGAACCAGTAAAAGAATTTAATGGAAAATGTATAGCAATAATTCATAGAATTAATGACGAAGATGATAAATTAATTATAGTACCGAAAGATAAAGAATATTCAAATGATGCAATAAGAGCATTAACCGAATTTCAAGAGAGATTTTTTGAGAGTATAATAATAAAAAACATATGAGTCTAAAATGTCCTTTTTTAATAGTTTTAAAACTCTAAAAATAGGACATTTTTTAAATGCATAAATTCGGCTATTTCAAGTGTTATGTCGATATTTAAGACAAATTTAACTAAATAGGGTAGGTGTATGAGAGCGTAAGCTATCATATTCCTACCAAGTTACATTTAGTGAAAAACTTATGAAAAATTAATAATATGGTCGGTTTTTCTTGTAAAAATGTAAGTATATATAATAGGAGGCAAATTAAAATTATTTCGAAATTAAGTTGGAATTTTTGAGGCAACGGTATATGGGCATTGTGTAAAAATAAATTTTTTAAAGAAATTTAAAAATTAGGGGAGAAAAATTTTAAACAAACCAATGTATATATAATAGAGGGATTTTAAAATTTGCCAATACAAATAAAGAAGGAGAGGTGGCTTATATGCTTATTAAAATAAAATGAAAGTATAGTTATGTGTCCTTCAAATTTTAACTCTTCACATTAACAATATATATGTTTAAAGCCAGAATAATAGAAGTTATTAAGCATATATATTGAATAAATCATTTAGAATCACATCGTTGAAAAATAATTACAATTTTGACGTTGTCAAACTTCATTTGAAATTTAATCAACGTACCAAAAGTACGCCTCATAAATTTCAAACTCGTTTTCCTAGTCAAAATTTAATTCTTTTTCAACTAGATTTGTGATTCAGGAAAGAAAGAGATTAAAGATGAGCGATTTATTTAAAATTAATGTGCAGTTTGATGAAAAAGGTGATGAGTTAGAAAAAATAATATCATACTTCTTAATTAGTCAGTTAGAAAAATATTCCACTATTAAGAAAAATAAGATTCTATAAAAAAACCTAAAATTTGAATTCAAAATAGTTAGCATAAAATAATATAAAAAATAAATATGTTGAACATTGTATTAAAAAGAAAAAATAGATATAATTAAAATTGAATTCAAATTGTTTTTATCAAGCATGGGAAGGAGGATAAATGCTTGAAAAAATAAAGAGAACAATATACAAGGTTGCAATATATATTAGATTATCAAAAGAAGATATAGATAAAGGATATGATGAAAGCGAAAGTATAACAAATCAAAAAGCATTATTAACTGAATATGTAGAAAAGCTAGGTTGGGAGTATGAACTTGTAGATATTTATATAGACCCTGGATATACAGGAACAAACTTTAATAGACCAGATTTTAAGCGAATGATTAAAGACATAGAATTAGGCAAGGTAAATATGGTTGTAACAAAGGATTTATCTCGTCTAGGTCGTGATTACATAGAAACAGGAGAATATATAGAAAAATGGTTTCCAGAAAATAATGTTAGATATGTTTCTGTAACAGATAACATAGATACTTTTGCTACAAATAATGGAAATAATGATATTGCACCTTTTAAATCAATATTAAATGATATGTATTCAAAGGATTTATCTAAAAAAATAAAAACAGCTCTTCATACTATGCAAAAGCAAGGAAAATGGGTAGGAGGTAAAACTCCTTTAGGATATATGAAAGATCCAAAAGATAAGAACCATTTGATTATTTGTGATGCAGAAGCGAAAATTGTTAGGACTATTTTTAGTATGGCGTTAGCTGGAAATAATGTTGGTATAATAAGAGATTACCTAAATAACAATAATATTCCAACAGCTAACCAAATTAGGTATAAGAAAGCAACATTTTGGGAAAATAAAACTATAAAGCTTATACTGCAAAACAAAGCATATGTTGGTGTTACAATTCAAAACAAGAGAAGTAGGATAAGTTATAAAAATAGGAGACTTCGAGCAAATCCAGAAGAGCAATGGCAAATAGTAGAAAATACGCACGAGTCAATTATTGATAAAAATGTTTTTGATAGAGTGCAAAAAATGGAAATAGTGCAAAAATATGATAGAAACGAAAAAAAGAATCATTTTTTGTTAGATGGTTTGCTAATATGCTATGAGTGTAAGCACAAAATCGGAGTAAGAAGCAGAAAAGATGGCAGATTAGATATGATATGCAATAATTACCGTAGAAACTCAAAGCTTAACCTATGCACATCTCATGGCTTTAGTTATGAACGATTGGAAAAACAGATAATTGATTATATAAGAAAATTGTTTACTGATATTGACAATAAAAAAATTATGTTAAACATTAAAAATAGCAAAACAAAGTATGACTACAAAAAAATGCTTAATAAAATAGAAAAAGAAATTGAAATCATAAATAATAATATTGATAAAATGTATATTGATAAACTAAATAACAAACTAAGTGATGAAATGTATGAAAGACTTTTTAAAAAATTGAAAAAAGCTGAAAAAGACAAAGAAGCAGAGTACATAGACTTAAAAAAGGAAGCAGACGAGTGTGTAGATGACAAAGATGATGATATAGAAAAGCTTGTGAAAGAATTTTTGAAACTTGAAAAACCAACTCCGGAAATTATGAGAGTACTTATTAACAGAATAGAAATACATCAGGATAAACAGGTGGATTTAGTTTTTAATTTTAAGAAGTTAAATAATTTATCTGATATAAAGGAGAATAATTTCATAAAAAAACGTTAATAATTTTGACAAAACAATTTACAACAATGCAAAAGGTATTTTGAATAAACAAAATAAGTCAACAAAAAACAAGAGTTATTTTGATAAGACAAAATAACTTTGAACAATTATCAAAAATGGAATCGTCGAGACTAAATTACCCAAAATTGCAAAAAAAACATAAAAAAATTCTAACAATACGTAAATACAATGAGTACTGGAAATAATTTTCCAATACTCATTGACTAAAAGTAGATATTATTGTATACTATATAAGAGGTGACTAATTATGATACAAAGAGATGCTTATTTAAAAAAACTTTTAGATTTTAAGGATAAAGATTTAATAAAAATTGTAACAGGAATTAGAAGATGTGGCAAATCTACTTTATTTGACATATATATTAACTATTTAAAAGAACAAGGGGTTCAAGAAGAACAAATAATACAAATAAATCTAGAGAGTCAAGATTATAATTTTGAAAACCATATAGAATTATACAATTATATAAAAGAGAGAATTGATAATAGTAAAAAAAATTATGTTTTTATTGATGAAGTTCAACGTATAGAAAACTTTCAAAAAGCTATTGATAGTTTATATATAAATAAAAACATAGATTTATATATAACAGGTTCGAATGCATATCTATTGTCAGGAGAACTAGCAACTTTAATTTCAGGCAGATATGTAGAAATAAAAATGTTGCCACTATCATTTAAAGAATATATGTCTGCATTTGAACAAAATATAGATAAGCAAGAAAAATTGTTAGATTATTTAAAATATGGATCATTACCACTAACAGTAGAATTATTTAAAACAGACCCAGATTTGATAGAAAGTTATATAGATGGTGTGTTTTCAACAGTCATATATAAAGATGTAATGCAAAGAAATAATATAAATAATCAAATGTTACTAGAAAGTATTATAAAATACATTTTTAATAATATAGGAAGTCCAATAAGTACTAAAAAAATAAGTGATACTCTAACAAGTATGAATAGAGCTACGAGTAATCATACAGTAGAAAATTATGTTTCAGCTTTAATAGATGCTTTTTTATTATATAAAGTGGACAGGTTTGATGCAAAAGGAAAAGAGGTTCTTTCTAGTGGATATAAATACTATGTGGTTGATATGGGTTTTAGAACACATATGCTTGGAAAAAAAGCAGGTCAAGATATGGGGCATATACTGGAAAACATTGTGTATTTAGAATTGTTAAGAAGAGGCTATAAAGTATATACAGGCAAAGTAGATGATTTAGAAATAGATTTTGTTGCAGAAAATAAAAATGGATTAGAATACTATCAAGTATCGTTAACTACAAGGGATGAAGAAACTTTAGAAAGAGAGCTAAAACCTCTACAAAAAACAGGAGACTTTTATCCAAAATATTTATTAACAATGGATAGAGATTTAGACGCAGACTATAATGGCATAAGGAAAATAAATATAATCGATTGGTTATTAAATAACAAATAATCTTAGATAGAATTTAATAAAAACTAAACTAACTGTCTACTTTGGAATCAACCAGAAGGAATATCAATGGCAGTGCCTATGAAAAATGGAGGAATGAAAAAATCCAAAGTCATTTTTTATGTATTTTTATCAGGAATAACTACGGGAATAGGAGCTTTAGTAGGAGCAATTATTGGTCAAATTTCACAGACAATTATAGCAATGTGTTTAAGTTTTGCAGCAGGAGCAATGCTATATATAGTATCAGGAGAACTAATTCCAGAATCTAATCAGTTATATCATGGTAGAATGACAGCGGTAGGGAATATAGTAGGATTTTTAATAGGGCTTTTTGCAATGATGTTATAAGAATTTTATAAATATATTATACAAATTTAATAAATTTTCTTGACAATAGAGCCTAAATGACATAAAACACAAACAAAAGTTCAAAATGAGTTTGAAAATAACGAGGAGGTTGTTAAGTTTGAGCAATATTGAAAATTTAAAAGATCTAATAATATATCAAAGTCAGAACAATAAAAATATATCAGTAGAAGTTTTATATAATGAAGAAGATTTTTGGTTAACTCAAAAATCAATGGCTAAACTATTTAATGTAGTGGAAAATAATATTACATATCATTTGCAAAATATTTTTAAAACAGAGGAATTAGAGCCAGATACAGTTACTCAAAAAATTAGAGTAACTGCTTCAGATGGAAAAATATTAGAAACAGATGTTACAGTAGCAAAAAACTATTTATCACAAGAAAAAGAAACAAAGAGGTTGGAAAGTGGACAAGAAGTTTAATAAAAATTATAACTGTCTAAATCAGAAACAACCAGAAGGAATATAAATGGCAATCCACATAACTTGGATACAAGAATTACCACCAATAAAATTGTTAAAAAATGCATACTAAAATTATTAAAAAATGTATATTAAAATACTTAAAAAATGTATATTATATATTGAAAACACATAGAATATATGATAGAATATAGTAAAAAGAGAGGAGATAATGAAATGTCTTTGAAAAGAAAAGAATATATAGATAGATTAGTTGATAAAAAGATAGAAGAATATTTATCTATCTTTGGTGCAGTAAGTATAGAAGGACCAAAGTGGTGTGGAAAAACATGGACATCTTTGAATCATGCAAATAGTGTAGTTCTTTTGGATAAAGAGGAAATGCAAGAAAAAGCAAAATTATCTTTAGATTTAATTTTAGAAGAAGAAAGACCGGAGTTAATTGACGAATGGAATCTGATTCCAGAGGTATGGGATGCTGTTAGAAGAAAATGTGATGAAACTACTAAAAAAGGAAATTATATTTTAACATGTTCTACAAAATTAACAGATGAAAAGCAGAAAGAAAAAGTACATCATTCTGGGGCGGGTAGAATTGGGAAAATACAAATGCATACAATGTCACTTTATGAATCTGGAGATTCTACAGGTAAAGTATCTATAAAAGATATGTTAAATGGTACATTGAAAAATGAATTAAATGATAAAATTACATTACAAGAATTAGCAAATCTAATAATTCGTGGAGGTTGGCCTTCAAATATTAAAATGCCAGAAGATAAAGCTAGAATATTACCTAAAAGTTATATTGATGCAATTCTTGATAGTGATATTAATGATGACAAAAAAAGAGATAAAAATAAAATGACAATGCTACTTAAAAGTTTAGCAAGAAATGAATCAAGTATTGCTAATAAAAATACATTGCTAAAAGATATTGGAGAGTATGCTAATGAGAAAGAAACTATTGAAAGTAGAATTACTATTGATGATTATTTAGATGTTTTGAATAGGCTTCATATAATAGAAAATCAAAATGCATATAGTGAAAATTATAGGTCACCAAATAGATTAGGGAAATCAGTTAAAAGGCATTTTACTGATCCATCACTTGCATGTAGCTGTTTAGATTTAACAAAAGAAAAATTAATAAATGATTTAAAGACATTTGGATTTATGTTTGAAGCATTAGTTGAAAGGGATTTAAGAGTTTATATAGAATATTTAGGAGGCAAATTATATCACTTTAGAGATAATGTTACAGGATTAGAAGTTGATTCGATTTTAGAATTTAGTGATGGAGAATACGCAGCAGTCGAAATAAAATTAGGATTCAATGAAGTTGATAACGCGAAAAAAAGTTTAATGAGTTTCTATAATAATATGGTAAAAAAACCAAAGTTCATGTGTGTTATAGTTGGATATACAGATGTTATTGCAAAAGATCCAGAAACGGGAATTTATATTGTACCAATTACAGCATTAAGGCCATAGAAAAAAATTAGAGTAATGGTCTATTTTGAAATCAACCAGAAGGAATATAAATGTCGGTTCCTATGAAAAATGGAGGCATGAAAAAATCATAAAAAGCTATTGATAAAAATAAAAAAATATTATAAATAATATAGAGAAATAGTTTAAAGAAATAAATAAAGAGGTGCTTAGTTTGGAAACTTTACAAGAAAAATATAAATACAATCCCTTTTCAAAATATGGAAAAGAGATAGAAGCAATTATATCAGAAAAACAATATGATGCAGATATTACAGAAATGTTAAGATTATCATTTAAAATGGAAAAATAGTTTTAGACGATTTTCAGGAAGATAATTTAGGCCTAGAAGAAGGAATAAATACTTATGATGAAAATAATATTATGAATAGAATTTTATCATTACAAATAAGTGAAATTCCTGAAACATGTAAGGGATTAAAAGAAAAATTAATACTTCCAGAAGGAAAAAATTCTTATAGTTCACCTGGTTATTGCCAAGAAACATTATGTGCTGATAAATTATTAAATAAATGTAAATTAAGAGATACTATTAGACAAGATCAATTTATAGGAACAAATAATTCTGAACAAAAATATGATTCTATCACAATGAATCCTTCAAATTCTTGGAAAAATTTAAACTTAAAAATAGATAAATCTCTAAAACATACATATGAAAGATACAGACATGCATTTGAACCTGACTGGTTTGAACAACATAGAACGGAAATTGTTGGAAATCTTGAAGAAATTCATTCCATGTTAGATGAATGTGCTGAAAATGAGAAACAAAGTAATTTAACTCTATAAAAATTTGATAAGTGGAGATTTAAAATTAGGAGGAAAAGCAAAATGAAAATAATGTTCATATGTACAGGAAATATATGTAGAAGTGCCATGGCAGAGAAACTACTAAAAAAGAAACTAAAAGAAAGAAAAATAGAAAATGTAGAAGTATATTCTAGTGGAGTATATGCATATGATGGAGAAGTATCAACATGGGAAGCAAAAACAGTAATGATGGATGAATACGGAATAGATTTAAGTAACCATAGAGCAACAAATATCAGAAACTCAAAAATCAAAGAAATGGATTTAGTTTTGTGTGCCACCTCAAGACATAAGAGAGATGTATTAGCAATGTATCCAAGTTTAGAAGGAAAAGTATATACAATGAAAGAATATGT
>CALXZW010000054.1 GCA_944393345.1 uncultured Clostridia bacterium | reverse complement strand
TAAATTTGGTAAAATAAAATTTAATATAACGATAAAAAATCTACAAAAAGTGTAGATTTTTTTTAATTTTATGATATAATAAAAATACCTATTTTGTGGGAGGATGTTAAAAATGATTTACAAAAACTATTACAAAATATTAGATTTAGAAACAAGTCATGTAACTATAGATGAGATTAAGACAGCATATAGAAAAGCAGCAAAAAAATATCATCCGGATGTTAATGTTGGTGACAATTTAGCAGAAGAAAAGATAAAGGATATAAATGAAGCATATAGAGTATTATCAGTTCCTTCGACCAAAAGAAAATATGATAGAGTTTGGAATTCTAGATATGCGAAAAAGAAAAAAACTTTTTCTGATAAAAAAGTAATAATTAACATGTTTTTAGGAAATTTAAAACAAGAGGAAAATTTAAAGCAAGAAACAACTAAAAAACCAGAAAAAGGTGAAAATATTGAAACAGAAATATCTGTAAGCCTAAAAGAAGCCTTTTATGGACTAGATAAACAAATAGTATTAAGAAATACAGAAGGAAAAACAAAAACATATACTATTAAAGTACCAGAAGGAATACTAGATGGAGAAAAGATAAGATTAATAGGTCAAGGAAAAAATGGTAAGAATGGAGGAAAAAACGGCGATTTATTTATAAAGATTAATGTGCAAAATGATAAAGATTTTAAATTGGAAGGATATGATTTATATACAGATTTGCCATTATCACCTTGGGAAGCAGCTTTAGGAACTAGAGCAACAATTAATACAATAGATGCTGAGACTAAAATATATATACCACAAGGAGTACAAAGTGGTGAAAAGATAAGAATTCCAGGAAAAGGATATAAACATACAAATGGTACAAGAGGAGATTTAATAGCAGAAGTCAAAGTTATGGTTCCAAAGAAATTAACATCAGAAGAAAGAGAAATTTTTGAAAAATTAAATAAAATATCAAATTTTAGCCCGAGAAACATATAAATTTACATAAAAGATAATTGACAAATCAATACATATTCGTTATAATTAATTATAGTGATGTAACGAAAGATAAACTATGGGTTAAACATAGAAATGGAGGTAAAATATATGGACAATATGCAGGGTAAACACTTTAGCATAACAGATCCAAAAGGAGTAAATACAGTTATATATCAAATAAATAAAACAGAAAAAGAATTATTAAAAGAATATCCTAAATATACGATAGAAAGACTAGACTTTATGGAAGAATTAAGAGGAGAAATGAAAAGAAAAACTTTTTTTGTAGATAACCCTTCAAAAGATGAAGATCAATTAATAATATTGTCTTTTGGAAAAGAGAAAGTAATTGTTAATATGGCAATCTTAAAAAATGATGAGGTTTCAATATGTAAATCACCAGTGCCAGTAAAATTTGACAGTTTATATAAAGAAGAAGACTTTGAAATTAAGGATTTCCAATATACACCTAATTTAAAAAGACCGTTTTGCATAATTGATCCTGAAACAGCTGAAGAAATAAAACCAGTTCTTTACTTTGACGAAAAGACAAATGAAGTAAAAGGAAAATGTAAATTAAAACCATATAAATCATATTTCGCTTTTGAAATTAGAGACAAAAAAGATAAATAAGGAGGATTTTGAATGAGTAATGGAAAAGATAATCCCTGTCCATTCGTAGTAGCGATAACTACTGATACAAAAGGAAAAGTTACTGTACAGCCAAATTATACAATTGCAATTGCACCAAAAGATGTTGGAAATAATTTAATGCATTTAACAGGAGTAGAAAAATATTCTTTTACAGAATATAATGGAAAAATATATCGAGTTACTGAACAGGGAAAAGTAATTGGTCCGCCAATTGAAAAGGAAAAATTTGAAAAAATTAAAAAAGTGCATGAAGAATACTTGGAAAAGTAAAAATAAAATACTAAAGAGTAGGTGAAAGAAATGTATTACAAAATCGAAGGAGCAATAAAAAAGAATAGAAATAATTTTATAATATATGCAGTACTATGGATAATAATAGCTATAGTACTTGTTCCATCTTTTGCATATAGTACATATATGGCCAAAGCAAATGGAAGTATGAATTTGCAAATATTTGTTGAAACATTTGGACAATCTATAACTAATCCTTTAGGAACGATTCCAAAAATATTTGAGTCAGGAGCAACAGAGACATATTTTTCAACTTTATTAGTTGTTACAATAGTATATTCAATTTTCTTTTTTATAGGTATTATAAAATCAGCTCCTAAAAATCAATATACAGATATTGAACATGGTTCTAGTGATTGGAGTCAAAGAGGAGAGCAATATCAAATTTTAAATAAAAATGAAGGAATAATATTAGCTGAAAATAATTATTTGCCAGTGGATAAAAGAGGAAATGTTAATGTGTTGGTAGTTGGACGGTTCAGGATCTGGTAAATCAGCATCATATTCTATTCCAAATGCATATCAATGTTTAGGCTCATATATTTTTACAGATCCAAAGGGAGAATTATATGATAGAACAGCAGGATATTTAAAATCACAAGGTTATGAAATAAAAGTATTAAATTTAGTAAGGCCACAATACAGTGATGGATATAACCCATTAATGCATATTTCATCTGAACTTGATGTAGATGTTATTGCAAATACAATAGTAAAAGGTCAAAAATCTGATGGAGGTGGACAAGATCCATATTGGGATGATATGGCTGAAATGCTATTGAAAGCATTAATATATTATTTAATTGCAGTAAGACCAGAAGAAGAACAAAATTTAGCAAGCTGTGCTGAATTAGTAAGGGCTGCTAATAATAATGGGGGAAGTAATTTACTTACAGAGTTAATTAGTCAATTACCTTATGACCATCCAGCAAGAATGTATTATAAGTCAATAGAAATAGCTCCAGAGAAAACATATAGTTCTATATTAAGTTCATTGCAATCAAAGTTAGGAAAATTTGATTCAAAAGATATTGCAGAATTAACTTCAACAGATACTATAGATTTTGAAGAAATAGGAAATAAAAAAACTGCGGTATATGTTATATCTTCAGATACACATACAGCATATGACTTTTTACTAACAATATTTTTCTCACAAATGATACAACAATTATATGATTATGCAGATCAAAATGGGGGAAAATTAAAAGTACCAGCATATTTTATATTAGATGAGTTTGCTAATATAGGAAAAATACCAGATTTTGATAAAAAAATATCAACTTCGAGAAGTAGAAAAATATCATTTAGTGTAATACTACAAAACATAGATCAATTAGAAGCAGTATATGAAAAATCATATGAAACCATAATGGGTAACTGTGATACACACGTATTTTTAGGAAGTAACTCTTATAAAACTGTAGAATACTTTTCCAAAGCTTTAGGGGAGAAAACAATTTCGCGCGATAGCACGTCAATAAATAGAGATAAGCAAAATATGAAAACAGGAAAAAGTGTTTCGGATCAAATAATGGGAAGAGCATTGATGACACCGGATGAACTTAGAAGATTAGACAATGACTGGTGTATTATATTCGAAAAAGGGATAAAACCAGTAAAAGCAAAGAAATTTTATTATTTTAAGCATCCAATGGCTAAAAAAATGGCTGCATTGGAAATAAGTCATAATGATATAGGAGAAATTGATAGAGGAACCTGGAGAAAATATAATCCATATAATCCATATGTAGAAGAAAAGAATGAAGAAAAAGCTAAAGATTTAAAGGTAGAATCATTAGATGATTTATTTGACGATTTAGGCGAAGATAAGGGAAAAAGTGGAAAAGCAAATATTGACAACAATAATAGTTTGGGACAAGATATTAAAGAAGAGAAAAATACAATGTTGCCAGAAGTAGATGATGAATATGATTTACAGAAAGAGCTTGAAGCAAAATTTGATGAACTATTTGGGCCAATAGATGAAGAATAAATAAAAAATGGGAATATTATAAATATTCTCTTTTTTTGTCTATAAAAAGTAAATTGTCTGATTAGTAATAATACAAAAATATTTTCGCTAAATATTGAAAAAAGAGTAACAATGTAGTAAAATCAAAATTAATAAATAATTCAAAGGAGAAAAATTATGAAATTTATACATATAGCAGATATACATTTTGATAGACCATTTGTTAACTTGTCAGATAAAGACATATTAGGAGATTTGAGAAGATTAGAACAAAGAAAAATATTTAAAAAAGTAATAGAATATATAAAATTAAATGGAATAGAATTTTTATTTATTTCAGGAGATTTATATGAGCATAAATATGTAAAAATATCTACAATAGAATATATCAATAATTTATTTAAGCAAATTCCAAATACTAGAATATACATAGCCCCCGGAAATCATGATCCAATAACAAAAAATTCTTATTACAACAAATATAACTGGAACAGTAATGTAAAAATATTTAATTCTAAAACAGAAATAATAGAAGAACCAGAAATAGATATATATGGTTTTGGATTTGACGATTTTTATTGTAAAAACTCTGAAATAGAAAATATAGAAATAAAAGATAAAAACAAAATAAATATATTAATAGCTCATGGAACACTAGATGGAGGAAACATAGAAGAAAAAGAATACAACCCATTAAAAAGATTAGAATTAGAAAAAAAAGGATTTAATTATATTGCACTAGGTCATATACATAAACCAGATTATAGTACAAATATAGTATATCCAGGTTCAACTATTTCACTAGGATTTGATGAGTTTGGAAAGCATGGAATGATAGAAGGTATTTTAGAAAAAAATAAATTAGATGTAAAGTTTATCCCTTTGGATGAAGAAGAATTTAAAGAAATAGAAATTAATGTAAGTAATATTTTTTCAAAAGAGGAATTAATAGAAAAAATTAATAATTTAAAAATAAAAAATAATGAAAATATAAAAATTATTTTAAAAGGAAATAGAAATTTTGAAATAAATAAATATGAAATATTAAAATATATAATAAATAATAGAATAATAAAAATAAAAAATAATACTAAAATATTTAATAATTTAGAAACTTTATCTAATGAGTATACATTGAAAGGAATTTTTGTAAAGAAAATGTTAGAGAGAATTAAAAAGAAAGAATTGTCGGAAAAAGAAAAAAACATAATAGAACAAGCAATAGAGATTGGATTAAATTCTTTGGAATAATAAATAAAATTAAAATAAATAATAGAAAACTGTAAACTAAAGAAAGGAATGAAAAAATTGCGAATAAATAAAGTAAAAATAAATTCCTATGGAAAAATTAAAGACAAAGAAATAAATTTTGAAAAAGGAATAAATATAATTTATGGAAAAAATGAAACCGGAAAATCTACAATATTAAATTTTATTATAGACTCGCTTTATGGAATTTCTAAAAATAAAAAGGGAAAAGAACTATCAAATTATGAAAAATATTTACCATGGACAGGAGATGAATTTTCAGGAAAAATAGAATATCAATTAGATGACAGTGAAAAATTTGAAATTTTTAGAAACTTTAAAAAGAAAAATCCTCAGATTTTTAATGAAAATATGGAAGATATATCTAAAAATTTTAATATAGATAAAAATAGAGGGAATGAATTTTTTTATGAACAAACTTTAGTAGATGAGGAATTATTTCTATCAACAATTGTTGTTAACCAAGAAGAAGTTCAATTAGGAAAAACAGAACAAAATATTTTGATTCAGAAAATTGCAAACCTAGCAGGTACAGGTGATGATAAAATTTCTATAAAAAGAACTATTGAAAGAATAAATAGAAGACAATTAGATGAAGTTGGAACAGAAAGATCTAGGGAAAAACCAATTAATTTAATTAATAGAAATATACAAAATTTAGAAAATGAAAAGGAAAATTTAGAAAAATATGAAAAATTAAAATATGAAGTAGAAGAAAATAAAAATCAATTAAATGATGAAATTCAAAATTCAGAAAATGAACTTGAATTTTTATGTGAATTAAAATTAATTTTAGAAAATGAAGAATTAGAAAAAGAAAAAATAAAAATTCAAGAAAATATAATAAATGAAAATTTGGAAAAAATAAATATTATAAAAAATAAAATTAAAGATATAGAAAAAAATCAAGATAATAATTTAGAAAAAATATTAGAAAAAAATAAAAAAAATATTTTGCAAAAAAATAGATTAAATAAAAAAATGATAATAATATTTATTTTTTTAATTTTAGTAAATATTCTACAATCTATTTTTATAAAAAATAATATAATTAATTATATTTTTCTATTTATAATACCGATATTTTTATTTTATTTTATTTATTTAAAAAATAAAATAAATAAAAAAATAAAAATAGAAAGAAATAATCAAAAAATAGAAGAAGAAAATCAAGAAAAAATAAAAATAGAAAAAAATAACTTAAAAAATCAAAAAGATATATTAGAAAAAAATAATTCAAAATTAAATGATGAAAAAAATAAAATAAAAAATAATATCAATTTAAAAATTAATATTGAAAAAGAAAAAATTAAAAATAAATATTTTGGTAAAATAGAAAAAAATAAAATAAATGTATTATTAAATATTGAAAGCATTAATTATGAAATTCAAAAATGCCAAAATAATTTGAACAATAAAAAAATAAAATTAAATACTATAGAATTAGAACAAAAAAACATAGAACCTAAATTGGATGAATTATCAAAAATAGAAGAAGAATTAGTTAACTATAAAGAAGAAAAAGTAAACTTAGAAGAACTGAATGAAAGTATGAACTTAGCCAAAAGAGTTTTGATAGAAAGTTATGAAGAAATGAAAAATACGCTAACCCCTAAATTTACAGAGAACTTATCCGAGAATATTTCTAATATAACAAATAGTAAATATACTAGAGTTAAATTTAATGAAGAAGAGGGAATTATTATCGAATTACAAAACGGTCAATATGTGCCTGCTTCTAGGCTTAGCATAGGTACAATAGAACAGTTATATTTATCATTAAGACTCGCAATGGTAGACGAATTATCTAGGGAAAAAATGCCTATAATTTTAGATGAAGTATTTGCATATTATGATTCGGAAAGATTAAAAAATGTATTATCATATCTTAATAAAAGGTTTGATAAAAATCAAATAATAATTTTTACCTGTACAAATAGAGAAGAGAAAATACTAAATGATTTAAATATAAAATATAATTATGTAGAGATTTAATAAATAAAAATATATCAAAATAAAAAATAGAAAGGTAATAAAATTATGAAAATACAATTTCAAAAATTAAATCTAGAAAATAAAAATTATTGTAAAACAGTTTTAGTAATATTAATTACTATAAATATAATATTATTTTTTATTGGAATATTATTAAGACCCAGTTTATTAAAAATAATATTAATATCTACGATATCCATAGTAGATATAATTCTTTTAATTTTAATATTATTAAAATATCAGAATCTTAGTAATAATCAAAAAGATTTTCAAAATTTTTTTGATCCTATTTTAACTGAATTTTTTATTAAGAATTCTATAGAAGGAAATAATAATTTAATTTTAGCAGAACTAAAATATTTATTAAAATTAGATAAAATAAAAATTCAAAAAAATGATGGAATTTATGATAAAAAAATTGAACTAGTAAATCGTGAACAATTTCAAAAATTTGATTCCATAGAAAAAATTAATGAAAAAAATATTGAAGAATATTATATAGAAGAACCTAATACATATGAAAGTTTATTTGTTACTAAAATTTTATTTCCATTTGAAAACGAAATTTCAATAAATAAATTAATAAATAATTTAGAAAATAATTATTATATAGATAGAATAAATATGTATAGCAATATATTAGAGAAAATAATTATTTATAAATGCGAAAAACATAATTATTTTAAAAAAGAAAATAAATTATTTCCTATATTAATAATAATAAATATAATAATTGCTATTTTCACAGCAATTGTAAGTGATTTTAATATAATATTAATTATAGCAACAATTTTTAATATTATTTTAAGTGCGATAATCTTAAAAAATGAAAGAATTTTTTCTTATGATTATACAGATGAAATAAATGAAAAAATAAATCAAATATTAAATTATAAAAATAGTAATAACAATGAAATAAATATAATAGATATATTATTAAATAAATTTGAAATAAATAAAAAAAATATTATTGATTTATTGAAATAAAACAACTATGTTTAATAGTTGTTTTTTACTTGTAATTTAAAGAAAAAAATAGTATAATAATAAAGTATGAATAAAAATTAAATAAAGGAGAAATTTAAATGTTTGAAAAATTAGAGGCCGTAGAAAAGAGATATGAAGAATTAACTAAATTAATAAGTGATCCAGAAGTAATAGCTAATCAATCCGAATGGCAAAAGATGATGAAAGAACATGCTAATATAGAAGATGTAGTAATTAAATTTAGAGAATATAAAAAAACTAAAAGCAGTATGGAAGAAGCAGAAGAATTAATGCATGATCCTGAAATGAAGGAATTAGCGGAAGTAGAATACTATGAATCAAAGGAAAAATTACCAAAATTAGAAGAAGAATTAAAAATATTATTAATACCAAAGGATCCAGATGATGACAAAAATATCATTTGTGAAATTAGAGCAGGTGCAGGAGGAGAAGAAGCCGCTTTATTTGCAGGAACTTTGTTTAGAATGTATTCAATGTATGCGGAAAAAAAACATTGGAAAATCGAAGTGTTAAA
>CALXZW010000053.1 GCA_944393345.1 uncultured Clostridia bacterium | reverse complement strand
GATGGTAAATATTTTAATACATATTCTAAAAAAGATTTATATGGGAATGATAGAATTATTGTAACACAACTAAATTAAGAGTATTGAAAGGAGGCACTATGTCATTTTCTACAAATGTAAAACAAGAGTTAAATAAAAATAATAATTTAACTAATAAAGAATTGGTAAAATATGAATTAATTGGCTACTTGATTTCTAGTAATATAACAATAATTAAAAATTCAAAAATAAAATTTTCAACAGAAAGTGATTATAACATAAATAGGTTTGCTAAATTATTATCAAATTTAAATATAGATTACAACATAGAAGTGGTGCGGGAAAAATTTTGTTATAACATTTAGAGCACCTAAAATAGATAATATAGAAATAAAGAATGAAAAAATATATTTGAATGAAAATGTAAAAGATATAAAAGAAGAAAATTTAAGATCATTAATAAGAGGATGTTTCCTAGGTGCTGGCTCAATAAATAATCCTGAACAACAATATCATTTAGAAGTTGGAATTAAAGACAAAGAAAATTTATATAATGTTATACAAATTTTAAAATTATTAGGAATAATTGTTAAAACTTTAGAAAATAATAATAAGTATTCTTTTTATATAAAAGAAGGAGAAGAAATATCAAAATTTTTAGCATTGATAGGTGCTTCTAAAGCAGTGCTAGAGTTTGAAGATATAAGAATAAAAAAAGAAATGAGAGGGAAAGTTAATAGATTAGTGAATTGTGAAACTGCTAATCTAAATAAAACAATAAATGCTTCTGTAGAACAAATAACAGCAATAAGAAGATTACAAAAGTCAGGAAAGTTTAATAACTTAGATGAAAATCTAAAAGAAATAGCAATCTTAAGATTAGAAAATCCTAATATGTCATTAATAGATTTAGGAAAAAAGTTAAAAAATCCATTAGGCAAATCAGGTGTAAATTATAGATTAAAAAAAATAATTCAAATAGCAAGTGAAATATAATAAGTAAAATAGGAGAAATAATGAGTAAAAAAGAACTAGGAATATATATACATATACCATATTGTAAACAAAAATGTTATTATTGTGATTTTATTTCTTATACAAATACAGAATTAGTAAGAGAATATATAAATAGCATTAAAAAAGAGTTGGATTTATACAATTTAGAAAATTATAATGTAACAACAATATATATAGGAGGTGGAACACCTTCATATATAGACAGTCAATACATAATAGAGATAATAGAACAAATAAAAAATAAAATTAAAGATAATGAAACTAAATTTGAAAATATAGAAATAACAATAGAGGTAAATCCAGGAACTGTTATAAAAGAAAAAGTACAAAAATATAAAAATGTAGGAATAAACAGATTAAGTATTGGATTACAAACAACAAATGACAAATTGCTAAAACAAATAGGAAGAATACATACAAATCAAGAATTTCTGCAAACATATAAAATTGCTAAAGATTTAGGATATGAGAATATTAATGTTGATTTAATGATAGGATTACCAAATCAAACAATAGAAGATATTAATAGTTCTATAAAAGAAGTAGTAGAATTGAAACCTACACATATAAGTGTATATTCGCTAATTCTTGAAGAAAATACAAAATTAGAAAAGTTAATAGAACAAAAAATATTGTATTTGCCAAATGAAGAAAAAGAAAGGCAAATGTATTGGTATGTTAAAGATAAATTAGAATTAAGTGGATATAAACATTATGAAATTTCAAATTTTGCCAAAATAGGAATGGAGTCTAAACATAATATTAATTGTTGGAATCAAAAAGAATATATTGGATTGGGAGTAGCAGCACATTCATATTTAAATGATATAAGATATTCAAATACAATTAATGTAAAACAATATATAGAAAATATTAAAAACATAGAAAATAAATATGAATTAGATAAAGAAAGATTTATAAAAAATAATAAAATATATAATATGGAAGAAATTCAAACTAAAGAAGATAAAATGAAGGAATATATGTTATTAGGTCTAAGAAAAATAGATGGAATAAGTATTTCTAAATTTAAAGAAAAATTTATAAATAACCCAATATATATTTTTAAAAATTCTTTAAATAAATTAGCAGATGAAGAATTAATTGTTATTGATGGTGATAATATAAAATTAACAAATAGAGGTTTAGATTTAGCTAATATAGTATGGGAAGAATTTATTTAATTAGTAAAATAAAGAAGATAACTTTAAAATTAACATTAAAGTTATCTTCTAAAAACTATAAATATTTTTTTAATTGGTTAACAGTATTTTCTTGGAATTGAATAAATTCAGTTAAAATGTTTTTTACATTTTCAGGAGCATCAGGATTATGATTTTTAAGTTTAACACCTTCAATAATTCCCATATTTATTCCTTGAAGCATCATTTCTGAAATTTTAGAATTGCTTTTATTATCTAAAGCATTAAGTTGAATTCCCATCCAGCCTATTGCTTTTTGCATAGGATTTAATTCTTTTGGAAAATCGTCATAATTATCAAGTTCGTCATTAACCTTATTTAAAATTTCATTATATTTATCATATTGATATTTCAGATCTTTTTTGAAACGATCATCTTGAATTTTTTCAGCTACTGTTGATATAGAATCCATTCCCATTTTTATACCTTTATTAATTTCATTTAAAATATATCCAGGACTATCCATAAAATCATTCCTTTCTAAAATATAATATTAGTATGTCCAAAAAATAAAAAAATATTAAATTTTGTATTAATCTTAAAAATTAAAAAAATCAAGTATAAAAAATTATTTTTTTGAAGAGACTAATATAAATAAAATAAGAAAGAAGTGAGAAAATGGAAAATTTAATAAAAATTTTAAATGAATTTTTATCAGACTTAAATGTATTTTACAGGAAGTTACAAAATTATCATTGGAATATTGAAGGAAAAGATTTTTTTGTTGTACATTCTAAATTAGAAGAGTATTATGATGAAATAAATAATCAAATTGATGAAATTGCAGAACATATATTGATATTAGGTTATGAACCTTTAGGAACAATGAAAGATTATTTAAATAATACTTGTATACAAGAAGCAAAAAATGAAAAAGTTAAGGATGATATAGTATTTACAAATGTAATACAAGATTTAGAAAAACTATTGAAAAAAGTAATTGAAATAAAAGAAAATGCAGACAAAATAAATGAATATGGTACATCAGCTTTGATAGATGAATATATTAAAAATTACTCTAAAAAATTATGGATGTTAAAGCAAATGCAATAAAATGAAAAATGAACTTTGAGGACTGTAAAGTGAACCCAAAGTTCATTTTTGTGTTCACAAAAAATTCACAATTTTTTTAGCAGAATATATTGACAAGTGCTAAAAAAGGGTATAATATATATGAAGTTAGCAGTCGATAACAAAGAGTGCTAAAAGAGGTGAAAAAATTGTTAGATGAAAGAAAAAAGAAAGTCTTGCAAGCAATAGTAGAACAATATATAAATACAGCAGAACCAGTTAGTTCAAATGCAATAATTTGTCATAATGGATTAGATTGTAGTAGTGCAACAATAAGAAATGAAATGGCAGAATTAGAAAAAAACGGATATTTAGATAAAACACATACATCAAGTGGAAGAATTCCATCAGAAAAAGGTTATAGATATTATGTTGATGAATTAATAAATGATAATGATATAAGCAAAGAAGAAATAAAATACATAAGTTCTAAATTAGAAACAAAGGTAAATGAAATAGAAGACTTAACTAAAATTGCAGCAAATACAATTTCAGAAATTACACATTACACAACAGTTTCCATAGGCCCTAAAACTAACAATCAAATAATAGAAGAAATTAAATTTGTATTATTAGGAACAAGAATGATGATGGCTGTGATTTTAACAGATACAGGGCTAGTAAAAGAAACAATAATAAAATTTGATGAAGATATAACACCAAAACAAGTAGAAACAATAAATTATATGTTTAATAATAAATTAAAAGGTCAACCAATAGAAACAATAGATAGACCTTTAGAAGAGTATTTATATGATGAAATGACATATAGTGTAAATGTAATAAAGCCAATAATAGAGCAAATAAAAAAAGTATTAGAAGAAGATGAAAAAATATATTTAGAAGGTGCGAATAAGTCATTTGATTTACCGGAATTTAATAGTCTAGAGGTGGCTAAAAATTTTGTTAGTATATTAGATACAAAAGAGTTAATGTCAGATATGCTAAATTCTGGATTTGCAGAAGATATAAATGTATACATTGGCGAAGAAAATGAAAAAGAAGAATTAAAAGACTTTAGCGTAGTTACATTTAAACATAATGTTAATGGCAAAAATTTAGGAACAATTGGAATTATAGGACCTAAACGAATGGATTATTCAAAAGTAATTTCTGTTATGAAATATATTAACAAGAAGTTAAATGAAAATAAAGATATGTAAAGAAAGAAGGTATAAAATGTCAGAAGAAAAACAAGAAAATATTGAAAAAGAAGAAAAAAATAATAATAAAGATATGGTACCTAAACAAGATTATGATGAACTAGATGATAGGTATAAAAGAATTTTAGCAGAATTTGAAAATTCTAAAAAAAGAAATTCAAAAGAAAGAGAAAGATTATACAGTTCACTACTTTCAGAAATAATAGAAATAATTTTACCAGTAGTTGATAACTTAGAAAATGCAGTAAAAGTAGAAACACAAGATGAAAATTATAAAAAAGGTATAGAATTAGTTTTGAAACAATTAAAAGACGTATTAGCATCAAAAGGAGTAACAGAAATTAAAGCTATTGGAGAAACTTTTGATCCAGAATTACACGAAGCAGTAGGAAGTATACAAGATGATAATTTAGGTGAAAAAGAAATAGCACAAGAATATAGAAAAGGATATAAATTAGGAACAAAAGTTATTAGACATTCAATGGTGGTTGTAGCAAACTGATTTGAAAGGAAAATAACAATGAATAAAGAAATTGAAAGAAAATATGCCATTAGTTATTTACCAAAAAATTTAAAAATAGAAAAAGTAATAAATATTGAACAAGCCTTCATATATAAAGATATAAATACCATAATTAGAATTAGGAAGATACAGAAAATATATAGTGAAAAACAATAAAATGATATTGAATATATTTATACTGTAAAAACAAAAGGTGATATGCAATATGCTAATGATTATAATATTGGTAAAAAATATGAAATTGAAAGTAATATTGAAAAACAAGTATATGAAGAATTGTTAAAAAATAAAATTAGTAATATTATAGAAAAAACTAGAATAGTGTCTCCAATAGACAACAAATTAAAAGCGGAAATTGATATATATTACAAAAATCTAGAAGGATTACTTACTTTAGAAATGGAATTTCCTAATGAAGATAAAGCCAAAACTTTTATTAAACCTAATTGGATAGGTGAGGAACTAGGATATAAAGAATTATCAAATAGGAAATTAGCAGAAATGACAAGAGAAAAGTTTGAAACTAAAGTAAGAAAAGAATTTATAGGAAACAACAAAAAAATAATTAATGAATTAAGACTTAAAAAAGAGTTAAAAAATATAAAATAGTTATTAATTTTAAAAATATATAAATAATAGTGTCCCAACACTAAATTTAAAGGAGGAATTAAAATGGGAAAAATTATAGGAATAGACTTAGGAACAACAAATTCATGTGTAGCAGTAATGGAAGGAGGAGAGCCAGTAGTTATACCAAATGCAGAAGGAAATAGAACAACACCTTCAGTAGTTGCTTTCTCAAAAAATGGAGAAAGATTGGTAGGACAAATAGCAAAACGTCAAGCAGTAACAAATCCTGACAATACAGTTATATCAATAAAAAGAAAAATGGGAACAAATGAAAAAGTTGATATAGAAGGTGATAAATTTTCACCACAAGAAATTTCTGCAATGATATTACAAAAATTAAAAACAGATGCAGAAAATTATTTAGGACAAAAAGTAACACAAGCTGTTATAACAGTTCCAGCATATTTTAGTGATAGTCAAAGACAAGCAACAAAAGATGCAGGAAAAATAGCAGGATTAGAAGTATTAAGAATTATAAATGAACCAACAGCAGCTTCACTTGCTTATGGTATGGATAAAGAACAAGATCAAAAAATAATGATTTATGACTTAGGTGGTGGAACATTTGATGTATCAATACTTGATATTGGTGATGGTGTATTTGAAGTTTTAGCAACAAATGGTAATACACATTTAGGTGGAGACGATTTTGATGAAGCAATAATTAAATATTTAGTAAGTGAATTCAAAAAATCAAGTGGCATAGATTTAAGCACTGATAAAATGGCAATGCAAAGATTAAAAGAAGCAGCAGAAAAAGCTAAAATAGAATTATCGGGTGTTCAACAAACACAAATTAACTTACCATTTATTACTGCTGATAGTACAGGACCAAAACATTTAGATATAACGTTGACTAGAGCTAAATTTGAAGAATTAATTCATGATTTAGTAGAAATGACAGCAGGACCTGTAAATCAAGCATTAAAAGATGCTGGTTTAACACCAAATGATATTCATAAAGTATTATTAGTTGGAGGTTCAACAAGAGTACCAGCAGTTCAAGAAGCAGTAAAAAGAATAACTGGAAAAGATGCTGATAAAGGAATTAACCCAGATGAGTGTGTTGCAATTGGTGCAGCAATCCAAGGTGGAGTTTTATCAGGAGATGTTAAAGATTTAGTATTATTAGATGTAACACCACTTTCATTAGGAATTGAAACTTATGGTGGAGTATTTACAAAATTAATTGAAAGAAATACAACAATACCAACTAAAAAATCACAAATATTCTCAACAGCAGCAGATGGTCAAACATCAGTAGAAGTTCACGTATTACAAGGAGAACGTGAAATGGCTGCATACAATAAAACATTAGGAAGATTCCAATTAACAGGAATTCCAGCAGCACCAAGAGGAGTACCACAAATTGAAGTAACATTTGATATAGATGCTAATGGTATAGTACATGTTTCTGCAAAAGATATGGCAACAGGAAATGAACAAAATGTATCAATTACAGCTTCAACAAATCTAACAGATGAAGATATTGATAAAGCAGTAAAAGATGCAGAAGCACATGCAGAAGAAGATAAAAAGAAAAAAGAAGAAATTGAAGTTAAAAATAATGCTGAAAGTTTGATATATAATAGCGAAAAAACATTAAAAGACTTAGGAGACAAAATAAGCGGAGAAGAAAAATCAAAAATAGAAGCAGAAATAGAAAATACTAGAAAAGCATTAGAAACAAATAATACAGAAAGTATAAAAGAAGCAACAGAAAAATTAACAAAAGTATTCTATGAAATGTCAGAGCAATTATATAAAACAGCAAATCCAAATGGAGCACAAGGAGCAAATGCAGAAGGTGCAACAGGTGAAGGCCCAAAAACAGATGAGAATGGTAATGTATATGATGCTGATTATAAAGTTGAAGATGATGGAGATAAAAAATAATAATGCTAAAAAAGAGGTTGGAGACATAGGATAAAGTTCCAACCTCAAAATTTGATAATATAATAAAAATATAAAGAAGGAAAATAGCAAAAAGACATTTTAGAGGAGGAAACAATGGCTGGAAAAAGAGATTATTATGAAGTCTTAGGAGTAAATAAAAATGCAACAGATGAAGAACTAAAAAAGGCATTTAGAAAACTAGCAAAAAAATATCATCCTGATGCAAATCCAGATAACAAAAAAGAAGCAGAAGCAAAATTTAAAGAAGTAAATGAAGCTTATGAGACTTTATCAAATCCACAAAAAAGGAAAATGTATGATCAATTTGGACCAGATGGTCCACAAGGATTTGGCGGAGGTCAAGGACCTTTTGGGCAAGGTGGATACTATTCATATAGTAGTTCCGGATTTAATGGTTTTGAAGACTTTGGAGATTTAGGAGATATATTTTCATCATTTTTTGGTGGTGGTTTTGGAGGAAAATCATCTAGAAGACAAAGTGGACCACGAAAAGGTGCAGATTTAAATACTACAGTAGATATTACTTTTGAGCAGGCTTTTTCTGGTATAGAAAAGGAAATCATAATTACAAGAAATGAAGAATGTACGACTTGTCATGGAACCGGAGCAAAACCAGGTACAACCGTTACTAAATGTGCAACTTGTCATGGAACAGGTCAAGTAAGACAAGTGCAAAATACAATACTTGGACAAATGCAAACAACGAGAACTTGTACAGAATGTCATGGAACGGGAGAAATTATAAAAGAACCATGCCAAGAATGTAATGGAAAAGGAAAAGTTAGAAAACAACCTAAAATAAAAATTAAAATACCATCAGGAATTGATAATAAACAAACTGTAGTATTACGAGGAGAAGGTGAACCAGGAGAAAAAGGAGGACCAAAAGGCGATTTATATATAACGGTAAGAATAAAAAAACATAGTATATATACTAGAAAGGGAAATAATGTACTATGTGATATACCAATATCAATTACTCAAGCAACTCTTGGCGGAGAAATAGAAATTCCAATGGTAGATGGAACAATAGAAAAATATAAAATTTCTGAAGGAACACAAACAGGAACTAAATTTACAATTAAAAATAAAGGGTTTAAATCAATAAATTATAATTCAGTTGGAGATTTTATATTTACTGTAGTTGTGCAAACACCTAAAAGATTAACAAAAGAACAAAGAGAATTATTAGTAGAATTAGCTAAAACAATGAATGAGCAACCACCTATAAAGAAAAGAGGAATCTTTGGTTAAAATATATGTTTTATTAGGTGATAATGTTAGATAAATAGAA
>CALXZW010000052.1 GCA_944393345.1 uncultured Clostridia bacterium | reverse complement strand
TTTAGAAAATTAGAAATTAATAAAATATTTGTTAAAACTGAAAAATATAAAGAATAGCGTAAATAAAAAATAACAAATAAAATCTTGTTAAATTTAATTTAGAGAATTATATTGAGAAATACTTAAGGAATTTTTTGAAACATAAAAAATTAGGTATCAATAAAAAATAAAGACTAGGAATCTAGTCTTTATTAATGAAATACTTTTACTTATTTTTTTTATCATCACTCATAACTTCTTTAATAGCACCTAAAGAACTTAAAGCACTTGTTGCTTCAAAAGGAATAAATACTTTATTAGCTTCACCCTTAGCAACTTCTTCTAATGCTTCTAAAGATTTAAGTTGAACTAATTTGTCATCAGGAGCTGCTTTTTTCATTGCATCATATACCATTTGAATTTCTTGAGCTTTAGCTTCAGCCACTTCTTTAATAGCTTGAGCTTCACCGGCTGCTCTTCTAATTTGTGCTTCTTTATCAGCTTCAGCTTCTAATATAGCTGCTTGTTTTTTACCTTCTGCAATAGTAATAGCAGATTGTCTTTGAGCTTCAGATTCAAGAATTAAAGCTCTTTTATTTCTTTCTGCATTCATTTCTTTTTCCATTGCATCTCTAACATCAGCAGGAGGTGTAATATCTTTAATCTCAACTCTATCGATTTTACAACCCCATCTATCAGTTGCTTCATCAAGAACTACACATAATTTAGTATTAATGGCATCTCTAGAACTAAATGTTTCATCTAAATTCATTTTACCAATAATATCACGAATAGTTGTAATTGCTAAATATTCAATACCTTTCTTCAAACTTTGAATTTCATAAACTGCTTTTGCAGGATCTGTTATTTGATAGAAAACAACAGTGTCTATTGTAATTGTAACATTATCTTTCGTAATAACACCTTGTGGTGGAATGTCCATAGTTTGTTGTTTTAAACTAACAACACTTCTTACATGGTCTAAAAATGGAATTATAATTGTAAGACCAGCATCTGCAACTTTATAAAATTTACCTAATCTTTCAATTATATATACTTCAGATTGTCTAACAATTTTTATTGACATAAATGCGATTACTAGAACAATTATAAGTAATACAAATAAAAATCCCATAATAATACCTCCTTTAAATAATTTAAATATATAAAATAAAATTATAAAAACTAATTTATTTTTGATGTTTCATTAATTGGTGTAACTATAGCTTTAACACCTTGAATTTCTTCGATAGTTACTTTTGAACCTTTTGAAATATTGATATTATCTTTTCCAATTGCAGACCAAAGTTCACCTTTTACTTTAATTTGACCTGTTCCATTAATAGAATCTATATCTTGTGTAACAATTCCAATATTTCCAATTAATGAATACACGTTTGTTTTAATATTAGATTTATTTTGAGTTATTTTTTTTACAAAAGGTTTAGTAGCAAAAATTAATATAGTTGAAGAAATTACAAATACAGCTGTTTGAATTAATAAACTATTGGTAAAAAAGCTTGCAATCATTGCAAATAAAGCACCTATTGCTAACCAAAATATTAAAAAACCTACAGTCATAATTTCTATAATTAAACAAACTCCAGAAATTATTAACCAAATTTGCCACATATAAAAAGACCTCCAATCTAAAATGTTTTTTTAACTACACTTTTATTATAACATAAAAATATGGAAAAATAAAGTGTTTTTGTACTATTTTGTCAGGAATGAAATTAAATGTGAAATATATAATATATAAATAAATATGAAATGATTATATAAATATGTATAAAATATAAAAAAAAGTGTATAACTAATAATATATAATAATAAAAAGGAGGAAAAGTAAAATCAAATATTTGATTTTATAAAAAATATGAATAAAGATAATTTTAATAATGAAAATGAATATGAGGTAGGTGAAGAAACAACAAAATACGGAGAATTTATATCTTCATATTTTGCTTGGATACCTTTATCGGAACAGAAAGAAAAAGCAAATAGGTTGCAAGAAATAACAAAAAATAAAGAAAAAAATAAAAAAAATAAGAAAAAATGAGAAATCAATAAAAATATAAAATGTAAAAGTCAAAGAAAGTCAAAAAATATCTAATATACTATTTGAATAAAATTTTTAATCGAGTATAATAATATTGTAGGTCAAAGAAAGTCAAAAACAGAGCGGAGATGATGTAATGAGAATGTCAGATATAATAGAAGAATTTATAAAAGAACTATTTGATGATGAAAGTCAACAAATAGAGATACAAAGAAACGAATTAGCAGAGCATTTTAATTGTGTGCCATCACAAATTAATTATGTTATATCAACAAGATTTAAACCATCACAAGGTTATTATGTAGAGAGTAAAAGAGGCGGTGGTGGCCATATTACAATTAAAAAGGTTAATAATACAAAAGAAGATTATATAATGCATATAATAAATAATATTGGTGATGAGATAACTGCAGGAGAAGTAGATATTTTAATAAGTGATTTTTTAACATATAATATAATAGAAGAAAAAGAAGCAAAATTAATTAAAGTAGCAACAAGTGATAATGTTTTAGCACCAGCTAAAAATACAAAAGATTATCTAAGAGCACGTATATTAAAAAATATGTTAATAAATTTATAATAAGGAGGTAATTTTAAAATGTTATGTGATAATTGTAAAAAAAATGAAGCAAATGTAAGATATTATGAAAATATTAATGGAGAAAAAAAAGAATTAAAACTTTGTGAAGAATGTAGTAAAAAATTAGGAATTAATAAAAAGATGAATTTTGATTTTTCAATGCCAATTGATTTTTCAAATTTTTTCGGAGATTTTATGGAGGATTTAGCAACACCAGAATTTATGCCTTTACTAAACGAAGTAAAAAAAATGAAGTGTGATAATTGTGGATATACTTTTGATGATATTCTAAATACAGGGAAATTAGGATGTGGTGAATGTTATTCTGTATTTGAAAATGAACTAGATCCAATAATTAAAAAATTACAAGGAAGTAATAGACATATAGGAAGATTGGGAAAAATTTTAGATGATAAAGAAAAAAATAAAGAAGTAAATAAAGAAGTTAGTGAAAATACTAAAAAAATATCAAGATTAGAAGAACTAAAACAAGAATTAAAAAAAGTGATAAATGAAGAAAGATATGAAGATGCTGCCAAGATAAGAGATGAAATAAAAAAATTAGAAAAATAGAAGAAGGTGAAAATATGAATTGGTATTTGCAAAGTGGTAAAGATTCAGATGTTGCAATAAGTACAAGAATAAGATTAGCTAGAAATTTAAACGGTTTTAAATTTAACTTAAATTCAAAAAATGAAATAGATAGATTAGAAAATAAAATAAAAGATAATGTTTTTGCTATTGGATATGGACTAAAATTTTTTAAACTAAAAGATATGGATGATATAACTAAAATGAGTTTAGTAGAAAAAAATCTAATAAGTCCAGAATTTGCTCTTGAAAAGAATGAAATAGGAAGTATTCTAATAAATGATGAAGAAAATATATGTATTATGATTGGTGAAGAAGATCATTTAAGATTGCAGTTTTTTAGTAGTGGTTTAGATTTAAAAAACACACTAAATTTAGCGATAGAGGTTGATAAAAAAATAGAAGAAATATTTGGATATAGTATAAATAAAAAATATGGGTATTTAACTTCTTGCCCAAGTAATGTAGGAACAGGATTAAGAGCTTCTGTAATGGTACATTTACCTGCTCTATCAAAAACAAAAAATGTAAAAAAAATATTAGAGACAATAAGTAATTTTGGAATAAGTATCAGAGGAGTATATGGCGAAAATACTCAAAGTACAGGTGATATGTATCAGATATCTAATAGTCAATCCATTGGATTAACCGAAGAAGAGATAATAAAAAATATTGAAATAATAGTACAAAGAATAATACAACAAGAAAGAAAAGCAAGAAGAATATTAGCTGAAAGTGGAATAGAAACAGAAGACGAAATTTATAGAGATTATGGAATATTAACAAATTGTAGAAAGATTTCTTCGAATGAAACTAGAAAGATTTTATCAAATATAAAAATGGGAGTTGATTTAGGAATATTAAAAGAATTGACAGATTTACAAGTTCAAAAATTATATTTATATACTAAACCAGCTAATTTACAAAAATATTATGGAGAAGAAATAGATGGAATAACAAGAGATATAAAGAGAGCAGAAATAATACAAAAAATATTGAAAGATATGAATTAAGTATAAATTAAAAAGAAAGAGGTGATTTATTATGACATATAGATTTACTAACAGAGCAAAGAAAGCAATAGAGATAGCAAATGAAATAGCACTAGAATTAGGCCATAAGTATATAGGGACAGAACATATTTTATATGGTTTATCAAAAGAAGGAAGCGGAGTAGCTTCAAAGGTTTTAGAAAATCAGGAGATTAATGCTGAAAAAATATACGATAAAATAATTGAATTAATTGGTAAGGAAGAAGAAATAAGTGAAACTTTAGGATTTACACCAAGAACTAAAAAGGTAGTTGAAAATTCTTTTATAGAAGCAAGAAAATTAGGGTATGATTATATAGGAACAGAACATTTATTAATAGGAATATTACGAGAAAGTGATAGTGTAGCAGTAAGAATATTGTTAGAATTAAATGTAAATATTCCTAAATTATATAATGAAATAATAAAAGTAATAAATGAAGGCGAAGATTTAAAAAACAATGATAGTAACAAAGAAAAAAAAGTAAATGGAAGCTATAATCAAACTCAAACTTTAAATCAGTTTGGAGAAGATTTAACTAAAAAAGCAAAAGAAGGAAAGTTAGATCCAATAATTGGAAGGAAAGAAGAAATTGAAAGAGTTATACAGATATTATCAAGAAGAACAAAAAATAATCCTTGCTTAATAGGAGAACCTGGAGTAGGTAAAACTGCTATTGCCGAAGGGTTAGCACAAAAAATAGTCATAGGAGATGTACCAGAAATTTTAAAAAATAAAAGAGTAGTTAGTATAGATATTTCAGGAATGGTAGCAGGTGCAAAATATAGAGGAGACTTTGAAGAAAGAATAAAAAAAGCATTAAATGAAGTAAAAAAAGCAGGAGATATAATCTTATTTATTGATGAAATTCATACAATAGTAGGTGCAGGTGCAGCAGAAGGTGCTATTGATGCTGCAAATATTTTAAAACCATTATTAGCAAGAGGAGAAATTCAATTAGTAGGTGCAACTACATTAAATGAATATAGAAAATTCATAGAAAAAGATGCAGCACTTGAAAGAAGATTTAGTCCTGTAACTGTAAATGAGCCTTCTGAAGAAGATACTATAAAAATATTACAAGGAATAAGAGATAAATATGAAGCACACCACAATGTAAAAATATCAGATGAAGCGATAGAATCAGCAGTAAAAATGTCAATAAGATATATTAATGATAGATTTTTACCAGATAAAGCAATAGATTTAATAGATGAAGCAGCTTCAAGAGCAAGATTAAAAACATATACAGAACCAGAAAATTTAAGAAAACTAGAAGAAGAATTAAAAGAAGTAGAAAAAGACAAAGAAGAAGCAATTAAAACTCAAAAGTTTGAAAAAGCAGCAACATTAAGAGATAAACAGAAAGAATTAAGGGAAAAATATGAAAAGGAACAAATTAAGTGGAAAAATAAAAATACAAAATCAGTAACTTATATAGGAGAAGAAAATATAGCAGAAGTTATCTCTAATTGGACAGGAATTCCAGCAAAAAAAATAACTGAAGATGAAAACAAAAAATTAAAAAATTTAGAGAATGAATTGCATAAAAGAGTAATAGGTCAAAATGAAGCAGTAGAAGCAGTAGCTAAAGCAATAAGAAGAGGTAGAGTGGGATTAAAAGATCCAAAAAGACCAATAGGTTCATTTCTATTCTTAGGACCAACAGGAGTTGGAAAAACTGAATTATCAAAAGCATTAGCAGAATGTTTATTTGGCGATGAAAATTCTATGATAAGAATTGATATGTCAGAATATATGGAACCACATTCAGTATCAAAGTTAATAGGTTCACCTCCAGGATATGTAGGATTTGATGAAGGAGGACAGTTAACAGAAAAAATAAGAAGGAAACCTTATTCAGTAATTCTTTTTGATGAAATAGAAAAAGCACATCCAGACGTAATGAATATGTTGTTACAAATCTTAGAAGATGGTAGATTAACAGATTCGCAAGGGAGAATGGTAAATTTCAAAAACACAGTAATAATAATGACATCAAATATTGGAGCAAGAATAATAACAGATAAAAAATCTTTAGGATTTATGCGAAAAGAAGAAAATGAAGTAAAAGATGATAAAAGAGATTATGAACTAACAAAAAAAGAAGTATTAGAGGAATTAAAAAGAGAACTAAGACCAGAATTTATTAATCGTATAGATGATATAATAGTATTTCATAAATTAACTGATGGTGAAATATCTCAAATTATAGATATTATGCTAAAAGATGTAGAAAACAGACTAAAAACACAAAGAATAGAAATAGAAATAAAACCAAAAGTAAAAGATTTAATAGCAAAACAAGGTGTTGATAAAAACTTCGGTGCAAGACCTTTAAGAAGAACAATACAAAGTCTGTTAGAAGATAAACTTGCAGAAGAAATATTGGATGGAAATATATCAACAGAAAAAGTAAATAAAGTAGATGTTAAAAACGAAAAAATAGTAATCAATGATAAAAATTAATTATAAATAAAGAAAAGTTTAGATGAACATTAATTCATCTAAACTTTTTTACAATAATTACTTTACCATCTTCTTCCATACTTGTGCAGTTAGAAAGAAAAGTACTCAAACTTGAAAGCATAGATTTTAATTCTGAATATCGCATAAAACCTTGTTCAACGAGAGAACAAGCTGTCAGAATAAGATCAAACCTAGGTTTTAGGCATGTCAATTTGGAATCATTTGAATAATCAGAAATACAATCCACAATTCTTTTAAAATCAGGATTGGGTTTATCCAAAGCTAAACTCAAAGAATAAAGTTTTGAAGCTATCCGATCATTATATCCAAGATTAATCATATATGCATTCCTCCAAAAAAATATTAATAGTATAATAGCAAAATTATATCTTCTTGTCAAGTGAACAAAAATTGTAAAAAAATATATTTCTTAACAATTATTAAGTTTTAAAAAAAATATTGCATATTTTTTTAAAAAATAGTATAATAAAAAAGGTAAAATAATAAAATTAAATAAAAAAAGCGAGGTAAAAAAATGGATTATTTATATATACTAAGAGAAGCGTTAGTATGGATTATAACAATATTTTGGTTATATCAAATTGCAATAAGTTTATGCTCACTTGTAAAGATAAAAGATAAGCCATTAAAAGTAAAAAAAGATCATAAATTTATGGCCATAATACCAGCACATAATGAAGAAATGGTAGTTGGAAATTTAATAGAAAGCTTGAAAAGACAAGATTATAATAAAGAATTATATGATATATATGTTATTGCAGATAATTGTACAGATAATACTGCAAAAGTGGCTAAAGAAGCAGGAGCAATAGTTTATGAAAGATTTGACGAATCTAAAAAAACAAAAGGATATGCATTAGACTGGTTTTTAAAACAAAAAATCAAAGAAAAAGCTAATTATGATGCCTTCTTTATATTTGATGCAGATAATATAGTGGACAAAAATTTTATAAAAAATATGAATAAAAAATTATGTCAAGGAGAAGAAGTTGTTCAAGGATATAGGGATATAAAGAATCCATCAGATAACTGGATTACTGCTGGATATGCTTTATTTTATTGGACTATGCATAGATTTTACCATTTAGCAAGATATAATATAGGATTATCTCCATTATTAAATGGAACAGGTTTTATGGTAAAATTTGATTTAATAAAACCACAAGGTTGGGATACAGTAACATTAACGGAAGATATTGAATTTTCATTAAAAAGAATAATATCAGGAAAAAGATTAGGTTGGGCAACAGATGCAATAGTTTATGATGAACAACCAACAGGGTTTAAACAATCATGGTCACAAAGAAGTAGATGGACAGTAGGACACATGCAATGTATAAAAGAATATACAAAATCACTAGCAATAGCGGCAAAAGAAAATAAAACTATGATGAATTTTGATGGATTTTTATATATAATTGGAAGTATACCAATGTTTATAATAACAATAGTATTATTACTAACAAACTTTTTAATGTATGCAGGAAATGCCATAACAGATGCGGAATTATTAATAAATATATTAAGATATTTAATACCAACATTTTTATTCCCAATAGGAACTGCATTAATTGCGATGTTATTAGATGGTAGAGCAATAAAACCTATGATAAAAGGATTAATATGTTATCCATTATTTATGGGGTCATGGTTATTAATAAATTTCAAATGTTTATTTAAAAGAGAAACTTCTTGGGAAAAAATAAATCATTTGAGGAATATAAAAATTGCAGATGTATCAGAAGAAGTAAAAGCTATCGAAGTGGAAAAAATTTAGGAAATTGCAAGAAAACTATTGCAATGAGAAAATAAAAGATGTATGATATTATATGTAAAGATTAAAAAAAAACCGATTTTGGCAAATTTTTTTAATCTTTTTTAATTTTTAAAGAAAAAATAAGGAGGAAGAAATGAACACAAAATATATTTTTGTAACAGGAGGAGTAGTATCAGGATTAGGTAAAGGAATAACTGCAGCATCTTTAGGAAGATTATTAAAAAACAGAGGATATAAAGTAACAATTCAAAAATTTGATCCATATATAAATGTGGATCCAGGAACAATGAATCCATATGAGCATGGGGAAGTTTTTGTAACAGATGATGGGGCAGAAACAGATTTAGATTTAGGGCATTATGAAAGATTTATTGATGAAAATTTAACCCAAAATTCGAGTGTTACAATGGGAAAAATATATTCAAGTGTAATAGAAAAAGAAAGAAAGGGAGAATATTTAGGTAAAACGGTTCA
>CALXZW010000051.1 GCA_944393345.1 uncultured Clostridia bacterium | reverse complement strand
AAATTATTGGTAATATTACAATTTCGTAATATTTTATGAAATTACCCTGTATTTTTTGTTAAAAATATTGATATATGAATTAATATGTGATATTATAATATTGTAAATATGTTTGAAATCTTTTGCAGTTAATGAAAGGAAGATTTAAAATGAAACAAAAAGTTATTAATTGGCTCAATCGGCTGATTTTACTCATCTTTTCTGTTTTATGGATTTTTCATGGTTTTTTATTATACTATGTCACAAGTCCAAATACATTTTTGATTACCACAGTCAGCGGAGTTGCTTTAATACTTTATTCATTTCAGCGGGAATAATATTTTATTATTCCCTTTTGCTTTTTAAGGAGGTTTTCTATGTTAGGTTGTATAATTGGTGATATGTCAGGAACTAAATATGAATATCAAGAATTTTTAGATACTAGAAAAGGAATAATTAATATTAATTGAAGGAAGTCTATTTTATATGATCAAACTCCTCTTTTAACACCTTCAAGAAAACAATATGGACAATTATATGGTAATACTGTGAATACAAAAGAAGGATTTTTTAAAAGTCCTTTTTCACCATCTTTTATAAAATGGTCTAATTCATCTATTCCAGAAATTGGAACAAGTAAAGGTAACGGATCTGCTATGAGAGTCTCTCCTGTTGCATATTTATTTAATTCTTTAGAAAAAGTACAACTTGAAGCAAAAAGAAGTGCAATACCTACTCATAATAGTATAGAAGCAATAAAAGGTGCTGAATCTTTAGCAACTACAATTTTTTTAGCAAGACAAAAACTACCAAAAGATGAAATTAAAAAATATATTACTTCTCATTATGGATATAATTTAGAACTTAACTTGGAAAATTTACAAAATACTAATATATTTGATGGAACTTGTGAAACAACTGTACCTCAAGCCATATTTATTTTCTTAAATTCAAATAGTTTTGAAGATTCCATCAGAAAAGCTATTTCTATTGGTGGCGATACAGATACTATTGCTTGTATGACTGGTTCTATTTCAGAAGCATACTATTTTATTCCTAAAATTTTAAGGCAACAAGCACTAGACTTATTGCCTCAAGAATTTAAAAAAATTTTATTAAAAGCTTATCTATCCATAGGAAAAGACTCTTCTTTACTAAAAGAAGAAAGAATTAAATAATTGCATTTTACAAGTAAAATAGTTATTTTGTTGCTATATGTATATTTTCAATTTCTGCTTTCATTTCTCTGGAAATAATATTTTGAATTTGTGCTACTTCTTCTGGTTTCAACTCTTCCGCTTCTATTATAACGCTAATACTCTCCCCATTGACAAAAATAATATTATTCTCAAAACCTTTAGTTGAAATTAAATTCTCACATATCATTATACTATTTTTCGTTTCATTTATTTTAGTTATTTCTTGTGTAGCAGACTGTTTTTGTGTCTCTAATGAATTAGAACTATTTAATACTTTTTCATAAGTTTCTAACATTTGTGAATACATTGTATTTCTTTCTAATTTTGATTTTATAAAATAATCACTATTATTACTTGAATTTGTAACTATAGTTTCATTTGAATTTTCAAAAATCTCTTTATCCTCTATCTCAGAAGTAGTATTATTATTTTCTTGATTAATAGTATTAGAATTATTTGTGTTTGTAGTGTTTTCATTATTTGTATTATCAGTGATCTCGTTATTAGAAACCTGATTTTCATTTGTTTCAGATACTACATCATTACTATTTACTAATGTAGCATCACCTATATCAGCTATTTGCATATCATCAGAAGATTCCATTTTCATACTTGTTTCAACACTTTTGTTGTCTACATTTGTTGTATAATTTAAATACCCAGCAGTCATTAACATTAATGCAATAATATATATAATAACTTGATTCTTTTTTAATATTTTTTTCATAATTTAAAAATCCTTTCTTTAATTAATTTATAATATATTATATGTATTTAATTCATTTCAAATACTTGTATTTTATGTGTTGCAAGTCCAGTAGCCGCTTCTACTGCTTGAATTATACTTGTCTTTATTGTAGGATCATTTGCACCTTTAGCGGTGATAATTGCACCTTCTATTTTAGGTTCAACTACTTTTTTTGTAATAGGTGTTTTTTCACCATCATTTTCTTGATATATAATCTCTTTTTGAGAATCTGTTTGTTCTATCTTTCTTTTTCCTCCTGATGTATCAGTTTCTTCTGTATTACTTATTTTAGAGTTTTCATTATACATAGGAACAATTTCATTAGATTCTGAATAATTTATAAATACTTTTACATCTCCTACCCCCTTTATTTTAGACAAGATATTTTCTAAACTTTGAGTTAGATCTATTTCTGAAGTTTGATTATCTGAATTTATATCTTTATTATTAGATATACTTGTACTCACATTAGAATTTGCTAATTTTTTAGAAGTATCATTATTATTTTGTTCTTTCACATTTTTATCTCCATTCCATATTATATTAATAGCAATTATAGTTATAATCAAAAGAATTAAAAAGACTACTAAGTTTTCTACCTTTTTCTTATTGTTTGAATTCTCACTTTCTGTTTCCTTATTAAATAAACTTTTTAATTTATCTCTAAACAATTTTCATTCACCCCATACTCTTCCATTAAAATTTTTTTTACATTTTGAATATCAGCATTTGAAATCATTTGTTCGCTATTTATACTTTCATCTTTTTTATTTTCATTTATATTTGTTTCTATTGGCTTTATTTTTTGTACTTCTACCAAAATCTTATTTTCTAAATTATTATTCTCTACTTCTTGACTCTCTTCTTCGCTTTTAGATTTGATCTGTAACTTTATTTTAGTTATGTGTGTATCTTCATCTTTATTCCCTATTTTTGCTATTACTCTACAATTAGATATTATATATCCTTTTTTGGTTAATTTATCTTTGATATCTTTTTCTAATTCTTTTTCATATAAATCAATTATTCTTTTATCCATTGATGTTTGATCAACTTCTTCATTGCTTTGTTGTGTACTTGAATATGCTTCTAAATCTATCTCGTTTAAATTAAATATTTCTTTATTTTTTACAAATGGTGATATTATATTAAATAAAATATAAATACCCATTATTACTTTTATATATTTTTTAGTTTTATTATTAGGTAATAACATCTCTAAAATTGATACAATTATTATTGCTAGTCCTAATGATTTAGCCCAATCACTGATAAATTCTATCATCTTATCCCTCTTTTATCTATACATCATCCCTGTATTAGAAATTTTAGTAACTAAAGCAGTTCCTATTATTAATAAAACAGATATCGAACAAAGAATTGCTAAAAAAATCTTAAATATCTCACCTATTTGTTCTAATAGTCCGCTAATTTTACTATCTGCAATTGGTTCTGTTACCGCTGATACAATTTTATATGCTATTGTTAATATAGTTAACTTTAATATTGGTATAATACAAATCCCTATAATTACTATAACACCAACAAATCCAACTGCATTTTTTAAAATTATTCCACATCCTAAAACAGTATCAACTGCATCTCCAAGTATTTTACCAACTACTGGAATTGCTGAACTTACTATTGTTTTAGTTGTTTTGGCTGTTATTCCATCTACACTACTTGATAAAGTTCCTTCTAATGAAACTACACCTACAAACACAGTTAATATAATTCCCAAAAGCCAGACAATACTTGATTTTAAAAATTTTGCCAATTTATTTATTTGAATTTTATCTGATATATTAGAAATAATTATTAAAGCAGTAAAAACTAATACTAATGGTAAAATTATTGTCTGTATAATATTTCCAACAAAATTTATTAGAAATAATAATATTGGCTGTAATACTGTACTTGTTGCGATATTTCCAGTATAAATCATTAAAGTAATAAGCAATGGTACTAGTAAATTCATGAATCCTACTAGATTATTTGTTGTTTCTTCTACTATCTTTATGATATCAGAAAAATTTATCATTATAATTGTAACTATTAATATATATTGTACATAATATATTAATTTAGAAATATTATCATTTTCTAAACTTTCGCTTATCGATTTCAAGATACTATGTATAATTATAATTACTAATATTCCTGCTATAGAATTTAATATAGATAAAAACTCTTTTTCTATTATTCCTAATATTTTAGTAAAAATAGAACTGTTATCTATTTCTCCTTTTATGGCATCTTCTAACATAGAATTCAAATCAATATCTTGAAAAAATTCTCCTGTAAATTCTTTAGATTCTTCCAAAAATTCTTCAATTCCAAACTCTTGTTGTTGCTCTCCTAATGTTGTATTTGCATTTTCATTATCTGTAAATATACTAGAGTTTGCATAAACATTTTTTATAGGTACTAAAAATACAAATATTACAAAAGCATATATTATTTTTTTCATTTGTTTCTCCAATCTTTTAGTATTTCAGTCTATAAATTAAGGTAATATTTTTAGTATTATTTCTAACAACTCTGATAATATTGGTATTGACATTGCAATTATTATTATTTTGCTTCCTATTTCTACTTTACTAGCTATAGCTGCTTCTCCAGAATCTTTACAAATACTTACAGCAAATTCAGATAAAAATGCTATACCTGTAATTTTTATTAATAATTTAATAAATTCCGTATTTATTGATGCTTTACTAGCAATACTTTCCAACAAAAATATAATTCCTGTTAACTTGTCTACTACTAGCATTAAAATTAAAATTCCTGTTATTATACTTATATAAATTACAAATTCTGGTCTATATTGTTTTAAAATAATAATTATTATTAAGGCAATTAAAGCAATTCCTATAATCTTTATAACTTCCATTTAATTGTTCCTTTCCTTTAACTTAAAAGATAAATATAAGAAAACTAAGAACAATAGTTTATTTTGTATTTTACAAATTAAAAATAGTTCTAACTGTATCAAATAAAGTGCTTATCTCTTTTATTACCATTGTTAATACTATTACCAAACCTGCTAAGGTTGTCATCATTGCTTGATCTTCTCTCCCTGCTCTCACTAATACTTGATGCAATACTGCTACTAATATTCCTATTGCTGCAATTTTAAATAACAAATTTATATCCATATTTTCTCACCCACTAAAATAATATTATAATAATAGCTAAACCTATTGTTGTACCTAATCTACTATAAAGTTTTTCATTTTTTTGTTTTTCATTAACTGCTTCTTTAATTTGAGTTTGTAAAAAATTTTGTGTTATTTCTATTTGACTAATTTGCCCTTCTAGATCAGTTTGTCCCAAAAGTTTTGATAAACTTTTTAATATTTGCATATCGCTTTTACTTAAATTTGTTTTGTTTTCTTTTTCTGTTTCATTTATTGTTATTTCCCAAGCTTGACTCGCTGTGTTTTCATACATTTTTTCTTTTGCTTTTTTAAAAATTTCTCCTATATTATTTTTTTCATTTTCAGCAATTTCTTCAAATATCTCTGGAAGCGGTTCATATGTAAATTTTAATTTTGTTTTTAATATATTTAAAAGATTGTATATCTTTTCTAGTTCTTCTAATCTTAAAGAATATTTTTGAGATAAAAACTTTCCAATTATGATAGATATTATAAGAACTAGTCCTAACATAAAATATTTAATTATCTCCATATTATCACCTTATATAATTTATTATATTCATCAGTTTATAATTTTAGAACTTTATAAAAAAATTATTTTTTCTATTTGTTTATTTTCTACTAGTTTATATACTTCTTTATTATTTTTAATATCTTCCATCGTTCTTCCATGCATAGTAAATATACCTTTAATACCTGCTGTTAATGCTTCTCCAATTGCTTGAACATCTTCTTTACCTCCTATTTCATCACAAGCAATTATTTCTGGTGCCATAGATCTTATTAATATTTTTAAACCTTTATCTTTTCTTATATTTTCTATTACATCAGTTCTAATTCCTATATCATTTTGTGGGATTCCTTTATACATCGCTGCTAATTCACCCCTTTCGTCAACTACTCCACAAGTTTTACCTTTAAAATTTATATTTTCAATTCCATTACTTATTCTTCTTATAACATCTCTTAATATAGTAGTTTTTCCTTTTCCTGGTGGAGATACTATTAAACTTGTATATATAGAATGATTTTCTACATTTAAAATTTCTTCTAATATTTTGTTACTACAATTTAAAACCTGCCTTGCAATTCTAAAATTTAAACTTGTTATATATTTTAAATTTATTGTTTTTCCATCTTCTTCTATAGCAGTTCCTGTTATTCCTACTCTATGTCCACCTTTTATAGTTATAAAGCCTTGACATAATTGACTTTTATATGCATAAATTGAATTTTCACATAATTTTTCTACTATTTGTAAAATTTCTCTTTGTTCTGTTATATGATTATTTAATACTACATCTTCATATCTTAATTTTAGAATGATTGGTTTTTGAACTCTTATTCTTATTTCTTCAACATTTTCTCTTATTATTTTATTATCATCAAAAACATTTCTTAATTTTTCATAGATATTAATTGGAAAATATCTAAGAATTTCATTTACTCCACCCATTTTTTCTCCTTATTAACGAACTTTTTTGAAAAGAAAAAGCATATAATATTTCACAATATTATATGCTATAATTTTATTTTTAGAACTTTATTATTTTTTCGTTATAACAACTCTATATATCATTCCAGTATTTGAATCTCTCTCGAATTCTATTTTATAATATGAATTTGGTTCTATTGAACTTTTTACTAATAAAATGTTTTGTTCTGTTGCTTCATATTCTGAACCGTCAAAATGAATTTCTTTTATTTTCCAATCATTATCAGCATTTTCTATATTATTTGAAGAAATTGTTGTCAATAAACCTCTTGTTGTTGTTCCCATAGAATTACTACTTTCATACAACTCAAATTTTGAATTAAAAGTTGTAACTTCTAGTTCACTTGCATTATTACTTAAATTTTGTAAATCTGCATTATCCATATTTTCTATAATTTCATTAAATAGTACAAAATCTAATATAGGATTTTCATTTTCTTCTAGTCCCAATTTTTCCATTTGATCTTTGTTTACTTGTATTATCCTTTCAATAATAGAAGCTAATAATGTATTTACTTGTGTTTCATTATAATTACTTAAATCTATTGAATTTTCCTCTGTAAAATCTTCTATATTTAATGAATCAATAAATTTAACATTATTTTTAAAATTATATGTTCTTGATATTTGTTCTTCATTATTAGAATATATATCTAATACTATTTCATAATTTTCATTTATATTTTGTAATGTATCTAATCCTTTATATGTTGCATTAATTAAAATCTTTCCATGTTCTAAACCATATTCAAGAGGGATAATTGTTAAAGTATATTTTAATTCAGATGAAATTTTATTTTTTTCTATAGTAAAATCTATTTCTTCAGTCCTAAAATTAATTTTTTCTAATTTTCTATTTTTTGAATATAATGCTATTTTCAATACTTCATCTTCATTTATTTCCAATGAATTTAATTCTTCTAAAAGATTATTAATATCATTTACTGTTATATCACTTCCTATTAAATTACCAATCTTTTCTAGGAGTTGTGTATCTGTTTTTAAAGTTTCAAATACCACAGTATAAATATTTTTCATATCTTGCATCGTTAAATTCAAAGTATATACATTATATTCATTCTCATTAGATTTAGTAAATTTTTCATCTGATAGCTTTTCGTCAATTATTTTAATATATTTATTTAATACTATAGATATTTCTTCACGTGTTAATCCGTTTTGAGATAATTTTTCGCTAATTTTTGTAATTTGTTCCCCATTTTGTATATTTTGTAATTTGTTTACAATAAATTTACTTCCAACATATTCTGTTTGTAATCCAATTTGATCATTATCTTTTCTAATAGTTAATGGAAAATTTACTTCTGGAGAATAATTTATTTTAATGTTTTCAGATAAATTTTGTTCAGATAAATTCATTTGTCCTGAAAATTCAATACTAAAATCGTTTATTGAATATCCATTTGTATTATTATTTTCTGCTACTTTACAAGTAATATTTCCGTTATTCTCAAAAGATTTTTCTAACAGATTTTGAAAATAATCTGTTAGATTTTTTTCAAAAAATCCATTTTCATCAACTATCTGCAGTGTATAATATGAAAAATTTTGTCTATTTGATTTCATTAAATCTGTCAAAAAATACATATATGCAATTCCTGCTGATACTATTAAAATTAATATAAATATAATTAAAATTATTAATAATCTACTTTTCTTTGGTTTCATAGTTGTTCTCCTTTTATTTATTATTCTTCACAATTATGATAAATATTAGCTACATCATCTAATTCTTCTAATCTTTCTATTAATCTTTCTAACTTTTCTTTTCCTGCTTCATCAGTAGAAACTGTTGTTGTTGGAACCATTTGAATTTCTGCTTCTAAAAATTCAATACCATTTTCTTCTAATTTTTCACGTACTTCAGTAAAATTTGCTGGATCTGTTGTTATTTCATATACTTCTTCTAATGTTTCGAAATCTTCTGCTCCTGCCTCTATTGCTAACATCATTAATTCTTCTTCTTCAATTTTTACTGTTTCTTTTTCAATTACAATTACACCTTTTTTATTGAACATATATGAAACACATCCAGTTGTTCCTAAATTTCCTCCTGATTTATCAAAAGCATGTCTTACATCTGCTGCTGTTCTATTTTTATTATCTGTTGCTGCTTCTACTATTACTGCTACTCCATTTGGTCCATAACCTTCATATACTATTTCTTCATAATTTTCATTACTTGTTGATGCCTTTTTTATTGCATTATTTATAGTATCATTTGGCATATTTGCTGCTTTACATTTTGCAATAACACCTTTTAATTTTGAATTACCTGCTGGATCTGCTCCTCCTTCTTTTACCGCAATTAATAATTCTCTTCCTAATTTTGTGAATATTTTTCCTCTTGCTGCATCTGCTTTTCCTTTTTTGGCTTGTATATTGTGCCATTTACTGTGTCCGGCTCATTTTTAATTCCTCCTTCTCAATTTTTTCAGTATTTAAGCCACTTTCGGCTGTTCTGTCATATAAAC
>CALXZW010000050.1 GCA_944393345.1 uncultured Clostridia bacterium | reverse complement strand
TTTTTTTAGCAATTTGTAAATAACTTTATTTTTTTGATTATTTTTCACTTAATTTATTTCTTTTTTATTCTTTTATTTTCTCTTTTTTTCTTTTTTTATCTATTTTTTACTATTTTTTTCTTTTTTATTTAACTATATAACTATATTATTTATTTTTTATTTTGGATTTTTATGATTATTTTTTCTTAAGAACATTTTCAATTATCCACATTTTTTTACAATTTGTGAATAATTTTATTTTTTTATTATTTTCCGTTTAATTTATTTCATTTTTATTCTTTTGTTTTCTCTTTTTTTCTTTTTTTATCTATTTTTTACTATTTTTTTCTTTTTATTTAACTATATAAATATATTATTTATTTTTTATTTTGGCTTATTTTTGATTTTTATAATTATTTTTTCTAAAAGCATTTTTACTTATCCACAATTCTTTTACAATTTGTGGATAACTTTTTCTATTTTAAAATTTAAAGGCAGAATTTCTTCTACCTTTATTCTTCTTTTAATCTTATTGGTAAAATCATATATGTATAATCTTTATTTTCCACAGATTTTATTAAACATGGTGAAATATTAGAACCAAATTCTATATAAACATCTTCATCATCAATTGCTTTTAAACTATCTAAAAAATATTTTGGATTAAAACCGGCTTCTAAATTTTTTCCTTCTGTTGCTACATATAATTCTTCTTTAGCATCCCCTGTTTGGTTTGTACAAGAAATAGTTACTTTTCCAATGTCTACTTTTACTTTTACAGGATATTTCTTTTCTTTTTCGACAGATGATGCAGAAATTAAACTTATTCTTTCAAAACTATTTTGAATATTATTTTTATTTACTTTTATTCTTGTTTCCCAATTATTTGGTATTACATTTTTATAATTTAAAAATTCTCCATCTAATATTCTTGTAACTATTTTACAATTATCCATTTCAAATAACGCTTGATTTTTTGAAACTCCTATTTTTATTGGTTCAAATGAATCTGATATTATCTTTATAATTTCATTTAATGTTTTTCCAGGAATAACTGCACTAAAATTATTTGTTTGCTTTGTCAAGAATATTGTTCTTAATGCTAACCTAAAACCATCAACTGATACAAGACTTAATTTATTATTTTCTATTTCGAACAAACAACCTGTAAAAATAGGTCTACTTTCTTCTGAACTTACGGCAAATATTGTTTTTCTTATCATATTTTTTAAAACATTTTGATCTATTTCTATAGAATTTTCAATTTCTATTTTTGGTAATTCTGGAAATTCTTCCGGATTCATAGTTGCTAATTTATATAAAGAGCCTTCACATTCAATTTCTAATAAATTTTTATCATTTAATGTTATATAAATTTCTGTATCTGGCAATTTTCTTATGATTTCACTAAACATAACTGCATTTACAACCGTACTTCCTTGTTCTTTAACTTCACAATCCATAATATATTCTATACCAATTTCTAAATCATATGTTGTTAACTTTATTTCATTATCATTTGTTTGAATTAATATTCCTTCTAGAATAGGCATTGTTGTTTTAGATGCAACTCCTTTTACTACGGAATTCAGAGCTTTAAGTAATTTATCTTTATAACAAACTATTTTCATTTTAATTTCCTCCTTATATATTATAATATAAAATAAATATTAATTAGTAGTAGTAGTAGTAGGTGCTGTGGATAATGTGGAAAACTGTGTTGAAAGTTACAATCCCTAACAATTTTAGTGTTGATAAGTGAGTGGAAAACTATAGTGCAAATCCACACTTTCAACATTGAAATGTGCATAACTGAAATGTCCACAGGTTATTAACAGGATATTCACAACTAGTATGTGGATATCTAATGTAGCTGTTCCGTAAGAACAGAGACAAAATATATTTACAAACAATATTTTTTACAAACAAAAATTTTAAAAAAGCTTTGTAATTATTTTATATCTTATTGTTTACCTTCGATTATAATGTTTTTCACACTATCCACAATTAACTTTGTATTATTTCTTTCTTTTACCTCTTTTTCTATTTTTCTACAAGCATGCATTACTGTTGAGTGATCTCTTCCTCCAAAGTCAATGCCTATTTGAGGATAAGACATATTAGCAATTTCTCTACATAAATACATTGCAATTTGTCTAGGAAAAGCAATATCATTAGATCTTTTATTTCCTGCAAGATCATCTTTATTAATACTAAAATATTTAGAAACTGTTTCTTTTATAAAATCACATGAAATTACTTTTTCACTTTCATATTTAAATTCATTTATAATATTTTCTGCTAATTCTATTGTTATAGGGCTATGTGTTAATGATGCCCTAGCAACGATTTTATTAAATACTCCTTCTAATTCTCTAATATTTGAATCAATTTTATTAGCAATATTAGAAAGTATAAAGTCATCTATAATGATATTTTCATCTTGAGCTTTTTTTCTTAAAATTGCTAAACGAGTTTCATAATCAGGACAAGAAATATCTGCTAAAAGTCCCCATTCAAATCTAGATTTTAAGCGGTCTTCTAAAAATGGAATATCTCTTGGCGGTTTATCGCTAGAGATGATTATTTGTTTTCCATCTTCATAAATCTAATTAAAAGTGTGGAAAAATTCTTCTTGAGCTCTTTCTTTTCCTGCTATAAATTGAATATCATCTATTAATAAAACGTCTATATTTCTATATTTATTTCTAAAAAATTCATTTTTATTATCTTTAATAGAATTTATTAATTGATTGGTAAATTTTTCAGAAGTAACATATAACACATTACTATTTTTTATTGTTTCAAGAATTCTATTTCCAATTGCATGCATTAAATGTGTTTTTCCTAAACCAACACCACCATAAAGAAATAATGGATTATATGATTTTGCGGGTTCGTTACCTACTGCTAATGCTGCAGCATGTGCAAACCTATTATTATTTCCTACTACAAAAGTATCAAATGTGTATTTAGGATTTAAAGTAGATTTGTTAGATTCTATCTCTGCTGAAGAAATATCTCTTGACTTATCTTTTATCACATCTGTAGAAATATTATCATTGTTTTCTTTAGATAAATCTATTACAGAAAAAGTCCAATCTTTATTTGTAATATATCTTAATGTATTAAAAATAAGGCTTCGATATTTATTTTCAAGAAAATCTTTTTGAAATTCTGAATTAGCAGTAAAGACAATGTGATCACCTTCAATGCTTTTTATTGATAAAGGAACAATCCAAGTGTCGTAAGAAATTTTTGTAACTTCTGGTTGAAGTAGTTCTTTAATTTTTTCTGCTAATTCATCTTTATCTATTGCCATAAAAAAATCATCCCTTTCTTTATTTAGTTATCCACAAAGTTATCCACAAGTGTTGATAACTTTGTAATAATGTTGTAACAAATACCAAAAAGTTACGAACAAAAATTTACTGAAATATCAACAAAAAAGACAGATAATTTTGTACTTTCCTATAATAACAAATAAAAATATAATTAGTCAATAAGATTGTGGAAAATTTTTAAAAAATGTGGATAAAGTGAAAAAAATTGTGGAAAACTCTAGAAATTTTACAAAAATATTACAAAAAATTATTGAATTATAAAATTATAAGTAATTTAATAAAACATTACAAAGTCATATTTCCGAAGAGGTTAAAGGTTTTTTTATAAAAAGTATTGACATTTTTATAATTATTACTGTATAATTGATATACTTGTTAAATTGTAAAATATTTTCATGATGAAAATTAAATATAAAAAATTCAGTAGGAGGTGCTAAAATGAAAAGAACATATCAACCAAAAAATAGACAAGAAAAGAAAGAGCATGGTTTTATGAAAAGAATGAAAACAAGATCAGGACAAAACATAATAAAAGCTAGAAGAGCAAAAGGTAGAAAAAAATTAAGTGCTTAATAGAGTTATGTTTTATTAATAGTTGTATTAGTAAAATAAAAGGCCGCAAAAGCGTGCCTTTTATGTGTATAACTTGAAAATTTTTCATATTACACTTTTGTTTTAGAAAAGAGGAATTTAGTAATAATGAAAAATACTATAATGTTGAAAAAGAATTATCAATTTAAAAATGTTTTATCAAAAGGGATTTATTATACAGGTGTATATATAACAGCAGTTATACAAAAAAATAACAAAAATATAAATTATTTAGGAATTGCTGTAGGAGTCAAAAATGGAAAAGCAATAAAAAGGAACAAACTAAAAAGATTAATTAGAGAAAATTATAGAATTTATGAAGAAAAAATTAAAAATGGGAATAATATAATTTTTTTGTGGAATAAAAAAAGAAATATTGAGGAAGTAAATTTTAAAAACATTCAACAAGATATAAAAAGAATTTTTGATAAAGCTAAAATAATAAAAGAGGAAAATATATGAAAAATGTTGTAATAAGTATGATATCTTTTTATCAAAGAAATGTTTCTTCTTTTTTTACAGAAAAAAATATAAATTGTAAATTTTATCCAACTTGCTCAGAATATACTAAACAAGCAGTAAAGAAGTATGGAGTAATAAAAGGTCTTTTAAAGGGGCTGGTAAGGATTTTTAAATGTAATCCTTTTTCAAAAGGTGGTTATGATCCATTAAAATAGAGCGGGAGGAATAAATATGTTTGAATTTTTTGCTAATATATTTGGATATTTATTAGAGTTATTATATAATTTAGTAAATAACTATGGATTTGCTATTATATTATTTACAGTGGTAATTAAACTTATATTATTACCATTATCGATTAAGCAGCAAAAGACAATGCAAAAAAGTGCAAAATTGCAAGAAAAAATGAAAACAATACAATTTAAATATAAAAACAACCCAGAAAAAATGAATCAAGAAATTATGGAATTGTATAAAAAAGAAAATATGAATCCTTTTAGTGGATGTTTAACAGCAATTATACAACTTATATTGTTATTATCGATATTCTATTTAGTTAGAAGCCCTTTGACATTTATGAGTAAACTTCCAAAAGAGGATATTAATAAATATGTTCAACAAATGCAAGAGGCAGGAAAACAAGTAAGTAATGTTTATCCAGAAATCGATATTATAAGAGAATATCAATTTTTAAAAGAAAAAAATCCAGAAGATGTAAATATAGAAAATATAAATTTGAAAATGGAATTTTTAGGTCTAGATTTAAGTAAAATACCTCAACAAAACATTGCGGATTATACAGTATATATAATACCAGTGTTATATATAATTTCATCTTTTATTATGATAAGAATGACTTCTGCAATGCAGCAACAATCTAACAGAAAGAAAAATAACGATTCAGTTATTGATGGAGAAACAGGGAAAGAATTAACAGTAAAAGATGAAAATAATGAAATGGATGCAGTAATGCAAACTAATAAAATGATGTCTTGGATGATGCCGATAATGTCAATTTCAATAGCATTTGTTGCACCTTTAGGATTAGCATTATATTGGTTAATTAGTAATATACTTATGATTTTAGAAAAATTAGTTTTAAATAAATTAATAAAAGCAGAGGAGGAATAACAAAATGGGAAAAAGTATTATAGCAGAAGGAAAAACTACTAATGAAGCAATAGAGAAGGGATTAAAAGAACTAAAGGTATCAAGAAATTTTGTAGATATAAAAGTCTTAGAAAGTGAAGATAAAAGAAGTTTTTTTAGTATTTTAGCACCAAGAGTTGTTAAAGTTGAGCTTACTATAAAAGATACACAGCATGAAGAAGTAAAAGAAAGAAAGGCTATTGAATTATCAGAAGAAGAACAAGAAATAGCAGAAAAAAATGTTAAAGAATTTTTAGAAAATTTTATAAATGAATTACCAAAAGATACTATTTATGAAGTAAAAAAGGATTCAAGTGGTTTGTATATAGAGATAAATGGCACGGAATTAGGGTTTTTAATAGGATATAGAGGAGAAACATTATATGCATTGCAAAATATTTTATCTGCTATTGCAAACAAAAACATTCAAAACAAAGTAAGAGTTATTTTGGATATTCAAGGATATAAGGCAAAAAGAGTAAAAACATTAGAAGAACTTGCAGAAAAGGTTGCTAAAACTGTTATGAGAACGAAAAAGCCAATAAAATTAGAACCAATGCAAGCTTATGAAAGAAAAATAATTCATAGTAAATTACAGAAAAACGAAAAAATAGATACAACAAGTATAGGTGAAGAGCCATACAGAAGAATTGTAATTTCTTTAAAAAAATAGAAAATCGGAGGTCAAAGATCGGATTCTACAAAAAGTAATAATCCATCTTTGTTTTTTTTATTTATAACATAAAAATTTAAATTATTTTCTATTTTCAAAAGTTACATAATGTGATATAATATAATATGCTTTAAGGAGGTAAAAAATGAGTACGATAGCTTCAATATCTACGGCTCCTCGGTATAGGAGGAATTGGAATAATAAGAATGAGTGGAGAAAAGACATTTGAAATATTAAATAAAATATTTACACCTAAATATAAACAGAATATAGAAGATATAAAAGGTTATACTATAAAATATGGACATATAGTGCAAAATGAAGAAATAATTGATGAAGTTTTAGTTTCATATTTTAAAGCGCCTAAAAGCTATACTGCTGAAGATATGTGTGAAATAAACTCACATGGAGGAATTTTAATAGTAAAGAAAATATTAGAAATTTGTTTAGCAAATGGTGCAGAATTAGCAGAACCAGGAGAATTTACTAAAAGAGCTTTTTTAAACGGAAGAATAGATTTATTGCAAGCAGAATCAGTTATAGACATTATAAATGCTAAATCTGAAAAAGAAGCTAAAACAGGAATAAGTCAACTAGAAGGGCAGTTATCTAATAAAATACAAGAAATAAAGTCTGAAATATTAGATGTAATGGTAAATATAGATGTTGCTATAGATTATCCAGAATATGATGTAGATGAAGTTACAATTGGACAAATAGGTAATATGTTAAATAGCGTAGAAAATAAACTTATAAAATTAGAAAAAAGTTTTGATAATGGGCGATTAATAAGAGAAGGAATAAAAACAGTAATAATTGGAAGACCTAATGCGGGGAAATCATCACTTTTAAACGCTATACTAAAAGAAGATAGAGCAATTGTTACAGAATTTGAAGGGACTACAAGAGATACTATAGAAGAATTCGTAAATATAAATGGGATACCATTAAAATTAATAGATACTGCAGGAATAAGAAATGCAAGTGATGAAGTAGAAAAAATAGGGATTGCAAAATCTAGGGAAATAGCAAATTCGGCAGATTTAGTAATTGGAATTTTAGATAGTTCAAAAGAACTTTCAGAAGAAGATAAAGAAATCTTAGAAATAGTAAAAAGTAAAAAATCTATTTTAATATTAAATAAAATAGATTTAAAATCTAAAATTGATGAAAGCATAGAAGAGATAAAAATAAATGTACCTATTATAAAAATGTCAGCATTAAATAATATTGGAATTGAAGATTTATATGCAGAAATATCTAAAATGTTTAATTTAAACCAAATAGAAGTAGGAAATGAATTAATAATAACAAATGTTAGACATAAAAATATAATTTCACATGCTTTAAGCAATTTAGAAAAAGCAAAAAAATCAGTAGAAGATAAAATGCCAATAGATATTATTGCGATTTTTATAAAAGACATTTTGGAAGATTTAAGTAATATAACAGGAGAAATTGTTACAGAAGATATAATAAATGAAATTTTTGCTAGATTTTGTTTGGGAAAATAAAATAAAACTCACTAAATCACTTCAAAATCAAAAATAAGACAAAAATGCAATTAATCCATATAAAATATGCTTCAAAAAATAAAATTCTTTAAAAATGATTTTGAACAAGAAAGTACAAGTAAAAAACATAAATAATATTATAAAGAATATCTACATAAGTATACATAAATTCACAAACAAACAAAAAAATATAAACTAATAGATTAAAAAAAGAAAAATGGTTAAGAAACAATGAAATAACAGGATAACAGAAAAAATAAATAGAAACTATAAATTAAAATAAACTAAAAAATTCTACAAAACACTATTTTTCAGTTTCACAAGGAATTAAAAATATAATACGATAAATAGAAAAGGAAGGAAAAAAATGAGTTATTATGCAGGAGAATATGATATAGCAGTAGTTGGTGCAGGACATGCTGGATGTGAAGCAGCATTAGCAGCTGCAAGATTAGGAATGAAGACATTGATATTTTCAATAAGTTTAGAAGCAATAGCTAATATGCCTTGTAATCCTCATATAGGAGGAAGTTCAAAAGGACATTTAGTAAGAGAAATAGATGCTTTAGGCGGGGAAATGGGAAAAAATATTGATAAGACAATGATTCAAATAAAAATGTTAAATACATCAAAAGGACCAGCAGTACATTCATTAAGAGCACAAGCAGATAGAAAAAAATATCAAGCAGAAATGAAGCATACATTAGAATTACAAAAAAATTTAGAAGTTAAGCAGGGAGAAATAGTAAAAATTGAATTAGATAATGGAAAAGTCAAAGCAATAGAAACTGATGTAGGAGCAGTTTATAAAGTTAAAGCAATTATATTAGCAACTGGTACATATTTGAAAGGAAAAATATTTATAGGAGATTTTTCAAAAGAAAGTGGACCAGATGGTGTAGCTGCTGCAAATAAATTATCTGAATGTTTAAAAGATTTAGGAATAAAATTAGTAAGATTTAAAACAGGAACACCAGCAAGAATAAATCGAAGAAGTATAGACTTTAGTAAAATGGAAGTTCAAAAGGGAGATAACGGAATAGAAGCTTTTTCTTTCGAAAATTCACCAAAGGATTTTAAACAAGTTGATTGTTATTTGACATATACAAATGAAGAAACACACAAAATAATAAGAGAGAATTTACATAGATCACCACTTTATGGTGGAAAAATAGAGGGAACAGGACCAAGATATTGTCCTTCGATAGAAGATAAAGTAGTTAGATTTAGTGATAAACCAAGACATCAGGCATTTGTAGAACCAGTCGGATTAGATACAGAAGAAATGTATATACAAGGAATGAGTTCATCATTACCAGAAGATGTACAAATAGCATTGTATAGAACAATTCCTGGATTAGAAAATGCAGAATTTACTAGACCAGCATA
>CALXZW010000049.1 GCA_944393345.1 uncultured Clostridia bacterium | reverse complement strand
AAAAAAAAAAAAAAAAAAAAAAAAAAAAAAAATAAATAAAAAAATAAATAAAAAAATACATAAAAAAATAAATAAAAAATTAAATAAAAAATTAAATAAAAAAGATAAAATAAAAAGTTTTGCAAAAAAATAAAAATTATTGTATAATAATAGCAATCGAGAAAATTAAATAATAAAAGGATTGAGGTATGGAAATAGACTTAAAAGAAAATGAAAGAATAGATGATTTAGAATATAAAAATTTAAAAATTATTCAAAATGAAAAAGGATTTTGTTTTGGAATAGATAGTATTTTATTATCTGATTTTGCAAAAAATATTAAAAACAATTCAACAGTAATAGATTTAGGAACGGGAACAGGGATTATTGCAACATTATTATGTGTTAAAACAAAATTGAAAGAAATAATTGGTGTGGAAATTCAAGAAGAAGTATATGATATGGCAAAAAGAAGTATTAAAATAAATAATTTAGAAAGCAAATTTAAAATTATAAATGAAAATATTTTAAATTTAGAAAATATTTATAAAACAAATTATTTTGATGCTATTGTAACAAATCCACCATATAAGGTAATGAATACAGGAATATTAAATGAAGATGATAAAAAAATATTGTCAAGGCATGAAGTAACAGCAACGTTAGAAGATTTTATAAAGATTTCTAAAAATTTATTAAAAGATAAAGGCGAATTTTATATGGTTCATAGACCAGAAAGATTAGTAGACATATTAAGCATTATGAGAAAACATAAAATTGAACCTAAAATTTTAAGATTAGTTTTTTCAAAAAAAGATAAAGAGCCTAAATTAGTATTAATAAAAGGAATAAAAAATGCTAAACCATTTTTAAAAATAGAAAAAAATTTATATATCTATAATGAAAATGGAGAATATAGTTTAGAAATAAAAAAAATTTATAATAAAATATAAAAATAAAAAATTTAAAAATTGAAAAGAGGTGAAAATCATATAAAAATATATGATAAAATTATGCAAAATGAAGTACAGGGTGAATTATATATTGTAGCAACTCCAATAGGGAATCTAGAAGATATAACTTTAAGAGCAATAAAAATATTAAAGCAAATAGATTTAGTAGCAGCAGAAGATACAAGACATACTTTAAAATTATTAAATCATTTAGAAATTTCAAAGCCACTTATAAGTTATCATAGGCATAATGAAGAAGTAAAATCAGATATATTAATAGAAGAATTAAAGAAAGGGAAAAAAATAGCATTGGTTTCTGATGCTGGTACACCTGGAATTTGTGATCCAGGAGAAGAAATTATAAAGAGATGTATTGAAAATGATATAAATGTAATACCAATTCCAGGTGCTTGTGCTATGATTAATGCTTTGATTTGTTCAGGAATAGATACTAAAGAATTTACTTTTTTAGGATTTTTGCCATTAAATAAGAAAAATAGAAAGTTAAAGCTTGAAGAAATTAAAAACATGAATAAAACTATTATATTATATGAAGCACCTCATAAATTATTGAAGACATTACAAGATTTAAAAGAAATTTTAAAACAAAGAAAAGTTGTTATAGCAAGAGAAATTACAAAAATTCATGAAGAGTTTATAAGAAAAGATTTAAATGAATTAATAGAGATGGCAAAGGATATTAAAGGCGAAATTATTATAATAATAGAAGCAAATAAAGAAGAAAAGGAAAAGGATATTAATAAATTATCTTTAGAAGAACATTATGAATTTTATCAAAATAAAGGGTTAGATAAAAAAGAAATAATAAAAAAAATTGCTAAAGATAGAAATGTTAATAAGAATGAAATTTATAAACAATTTATTTAAAAAAAGTGAAAAATTATTTTTCACTTTTTTTATTTTTTTCATTTAAATTTCCTATTTTTTTTGAACATTTATCACATATTAATTTATCATTAAAATTATATAAATTTTCTGTGTTTCCACAAAATATACAATTAGGTTCAAATTTTTTCAAAACAATAGAAGATCCATCGACATAAATTTCGATAGGGTCTTTTTCAATAATATTAAATTGATTTCTTATCTCTATAGGGATAACGACTCTACCCAATTCATCTACACGTCTTACAATTCCTGTTGATTTCATAAAAAAACACCTTCCTCCTTAAAAAGTTATATCAAATCCTAGATATTGAATAATATATCATAAATACAAATATAGGTCAATTAAAATAGAATAAAAAAATTAAATTAAGAATAAAATTATTTAGGTGATTATTTTGTTAAATATAGTTTGGCCAATTTTCATAATAATATCATTTATTTATGGAATTTTTTCTGGAAATTTAAAAGAGTTAAATTCTTCAATATTTGAAAGTATTAATAGTGTAATAGAATTATCACTTAATTTATTAGGAACTATGTGTTTTTGGTGTGGAATAATGAAAATTGCAACAGAAACAACTGTTGCAGAAAAATTAACAAAAATTTTAAAACCAATTATTAGAATTATTTTTCCAGAAGTAAGAAAAAATAGTAAAACTGAAAAAGAAATATCTATGAATATGATAGCAAACATATTAGGCTTAGGAAATGCTGCTACACCTTTAGGGTTAAAAGCAATGAAAAGTATGCAAGAAGAAAATAAAGATAAAGAAAAACTTACAAATTCTATGACTATGTTTATAATATTAAATACGGCATCAATACAAATAATACCAACAACAGTAATTGCTATAAGAAATTCAATGGGGTCAGATAATCCTACAAAAATAATATTTCCAATTTGGGTAGCAAGTATAAGTGCAGCATTAGTACGGAATTATACTAACAAAAATTTTTATAAGAATGAGTAAGGAGAAATGATTATGAAAATATTAGATTTTATATCTAATCTTGCCATGCCACTAATAATATTATTTATAGTAATATATGGTGTTTTTGAAAAAAATAAAATTTTTGATACATTTTTAGAAGGAACAAAAGAAGGTATAAACATAATGATTAGTATATTTCCAACGTTAATAGGATTGTTTGTTGCAATAGGAGCATTAAGGAGTTCAGGAATATTAGATATAATAATAAATTTTATAGAGCCAATATTAAATATTGTTAATTTTCCAAAAGAAATAATGCCGTTAGCTTTACTAAGACCAATTTCAGGAAGTAGTTCGATTGCTATAGCTACCGACATTATGAAAAATTATGGTGTAGATAGTCAAATAGGGATGATTGCTTCTACAATTATGGGATCAACAGAAACAACATTATATACTATAGCAATATATACAAGTTGTATAAAAGTAAAAAAAATCAGATTTGTTTTATTAGTTTCATTAATAGCAGATATGGTAGGAATTATTACAAGTATTATAATATGTCGAATAATGTCGTAAACTTTTTCTTGACAAAAGTAAATACATAAAATATAATGACAAAAAATAAATGAAAAGGAAAAATAATGATTTTAAAAATTATTTTATTTATTCTAATTTTTTTAATATCAAAAAAAATTATTATTAAAATATTATCAAAAATACTTTTAAATCAATTAAATTCGTATGAACTAAAAAAATCCAATTATTAAGTTTTTATTTTTGTAGAGACTTTTAAATCCCATAAAAATATTAAGCCCCTTAAATATTTTTAATAAAAAATCTCTACAAAACACTATATATTTATCTATGGTAAGTTTCACCATTAGAGATTTTAAAAGCTCTAAAGATTTGTTCTAGTAAAAATAATCTTATTAATTGATGAGGAAAGGTCATTTTAGAGAAACATATTTTTTTATTACAAATGTTTAATAAACTATCTGTCATTCCTAAAGAACCACCAATAATAAAAGTTATAGAACTATTTCCCATAGATATTCTTTCAATATCTTTAGAAAAATCTTCAGAAGAATATTCTGTTCCTGTTAAATCTAAAGCGATTAAATAAGAATCTTTTTTTAAATGATTTAAAATGTTATTTGATTCTTTAGATTTAATTTCTAAAGCGAGGCTATTATTTAATTTGTCAGGAATTTTTTCATCAGGAAGTTCTAATATATTTAATTTACAATACTTTGAAAGTCTTTTAGAATATTCTTCTATAGCACTTTTTAGATAGTGTTCTTTAATTTTACCAATACATACAATATTAATATTTAGCACATTATACCTCCAAGTAATTTAAAAAGATACTATTTTACTATGTGAATCCCTACTTGCAACAGAAAGTGATAATGAAGTTTCATCATAATTTGATGTAAGTAACTCATCTACAACAGTTTTATATGCTAATTCAGGGAAATTACTTTCTTTACTCAAATGTCCAAGCATAGCATTTTTTAAACCGGATTTCAATAAATAAGAAATAGTTTTACCTGCAATTTCATTTGACAAATGACCAGTAGGACCTGCTATTCTGGATTTTAATTTAAAAGGGTAAGAAGAACATTTTAATACTTCAGGATCGTAATTTGATTCTATCATTATAAACAAACTTTCTTCTAAATGTTTCAAAATATAATTGTTCATATGACCTATGTCTGTTGCAATACTAATCTTTTTATCCCCTTTAAATATATTAAATCCGCAAGGATTTGCAGCATCGTGAGGAATTGAAAAAGGTTTTATATCTAGATCTCCTATTGAAAATTTATCACAAACCTTAAATGTTTTAATGTTTTTTTCGGAAATTTTATCTTTTTGTTTTGGCATTGCATCTAAAGTTTCTTGATTAACAAATACAGGAAGATCATATTTTTTGGATAATGTTCCTAATCCTTGAACATGATCAGAATGTTCATGAGTAATTAGTATTCCATTTAACGAACTAGGATCTACGTTGATGTCTAATAATGCTTGTTCAATTTTTTTACTACTAACACCGGCATCAATTAATATTTTAGTATTTTTACTTTCAACAAATAAGCTATTTCCACTACTACCACTATATAAACTACAAAAATTTATCATATTAATTCTTCTTTCCTTTGTTTATTCTATAACTCTTTCGATTTTAGCCCCAATTTTTCGGAATTTTTCTTCTATATTTTCATATCCTCTATCAATATGTTCAAGATTATATACTTCAGTTGTACCTTCAGCGGCAGTTCCTGCTATTACAAGTGCTGCACCAGCACGTAAATCAGTAGAATAAACAGGAGCACCATGTAATTTTTTTACACCTTCAAAAAAGGCAGATTTACCTTGGGCTGTAATTTTAGCGCCCATTTTATTTAGTTCTTCTGTATATTGAAATCTAGAATCCCAAATACTTTCGCTAATAATACTTGTTCCTGAAGCTATAGATAAGACAACTCCCATTTGAGGCTGTAAATCCGTAGGAAAACCAGGATATGGCAATGTTTTTATATTAGCTTTATTAGGTCTCTTAGCCATCCAAACTCTTATACTATCTCCATTATCTTCAACATTACCACCAATTTCTAAAATTTTCGCTGTAAGTGGTTCAAGGTGTTTTGTTATACAATTCTTTATTAATAAATCTCCTTTTGTTGCAACAGCTGCTAGCATAAAAGTTCCTGCTTCAATTTGATCTGGAACAACAGAATATGTAGCATTGCCATGTAATTTTTCTACACCATTTATTTTAATTACATCTGTACCAGCTCCTCTAATATCTGCTCCCATTGTATTCAAAAAATTTGCTACGTCAACAATGTGAGGTTCTTTAGCAGCATTATCAATAATTGTAGTACCTTGCGCTAATACTGCAGCTAGCATAACATTTATTGTAGCTCCTACAGAAACTATATCCATATAAACAGAACAACCTTTTAATTTTTTTGCTTTTGCATAAATAGTACCTTTTTCTAAAGACACATTTGCACCTAGAAGTTCAAAGCCTTTAATATGTTGATCTATAGGTCGTGCCCCTAATTTACATCCTCCAGGCATACCTACTTCAATTTCTCCAGTTCTACCTAACATAGAGCCAAGTATGTAATATGAAGCTCTGAATTTGCTTGTCATATCTAAAGGAGCTTTGTTAGTTTTTATGTTAGAATTATCAATAGTTAATGTATTTTTATTTTCCCAAGTTATTTTAGAACCTAATGCTTCTAAAATTTTACAAAGAATCTTAATATCACTTATATTAGGAATATTTTCTATTGTGCAAGTACCATCTATTAAAAGAGTTGCTGGTAAAATTGCAACAGCCGCATTTTTTGCACCACTAATTATTACTTCACCTTTTAAAGGTGTTGGTCCTTTTATTACTAATTTCTCCAATTTGATTCCTCCATATATATAAATAATTAATATCATTTTAAAATAGAGTGTATAATAACACTCTATTACCCAATAAAATATAACATAAAGTAAAAATTATTGCAACTATTTTTTTGCAGTAATTAAGCCCACATTATTAAAAAATTCTAATAACTTAAATTTAAAATTAATTTGTAAATCTGAATTACTTGAAATTAAAGCAAATTCTTCATCATTTAATGTGTTTTCTAGCTGTTCTTTAGATTCCTCAGGAACTATTCCAGAAGAAACATCTACGAAGCATAATGGTGGAAACATGACACACCACCAATTATTTCCCTTAGCTTCTCCAATTTCTACTCTTAGTGCATCATAATATCCAGCAGGAAGCGAAATATCACCATAATTTTTTGTTGGAAATTCAAAGTTGCCTATATTTATATTAACATTATAATTAAAACCTTGTTCTTTTATTGTGTTAATTGCAATTTCTTTAAATTTATCTTTATTTTCTTTTACTATTTTAATTATTTCTTCTTTTGACGTACAATTTTTACATAAATTATTCATATATTTTAGTAAATTATCACGAACAATATATTTTAAGTTTTGATCTTCACTACTATTACTATTTGCTAAAACATGTAATCTAAATACGCTATTTTGTATATTATTAAAAGCACTTTGTGCGTAAGAAAAAGCGCATATAGATGTATATAAAAATAGTAAAAAACTTAATATAGATATCATTTTAAATTTGGGATTTCTGACAAAAGTTAAAAATTTTTTCATATAATACCTCCAATAACCTGTTTTAGAAAAATATTCTTTATATCAATTATTTCCAAATTATAAAGTTTTATACATTTTGCAAAAAAAGTCGATAAGTTTTATTTGAAATATTATTGACATATAAGAAAAACGATGGTAAAATTTACCAGTAAACAAAATTTAAAAAAGTCAACTAGCCGTAACAGTTTAGAAAATTTGAAAGGAAGAGTTGCTAATGAACAAAATTCAAAAAACTAAAGAAAAAGTTTGTACATTTTACGTGAGTGATTATCATTTTGAAATGAAAGCTTTACCATACATAAGTGAGAATTTGAAAAAAGAAAAAAGTATAACAATATTAACAGAAAATGATTTAGAAGAAACAATGAAAAAATTAATGTCAAGAACAAATTTAAATGAAAGTAAAAAGAATGAAATATTAAAGATAAATTGGAATAATAATAATGAAGAAAAACTAGAAAAACTGAAAGAAGATATAGAAAAAGAAAAAGAAATATTAATATTTATAAAAGGAAAAGAAAATTATATAAGAGAAACTAATGAAAATTTAATAAAATATTTAAATAATTATAACAAAATAAAAATTATAGATTGTTATGATATGGCTGAAATAGGGGAAAAAATAGATAATATAGTAGAAAATTATAACATTATATTAAATACATCCGGAGAAAAAGAAATAGAAAAAAATCAATAAACTGTTGATAATTTTTTTAAAATAGTATATAAATATAGAACAGGTATAATGTATCTGTTCTATTTATTTTAAAAGAAAGGAAGAATAATATGGATACTAGGAAGGAAGAATTAAAAAGTATTTTAAAAAAATACGGACAAGAGCATTTGCTAAATAATTATGAAAATTTAGACGAAATGCATCAGAAAAAACTATTAGATCAAATTGAAAAAATTAATTTTGAATTAGTGAAAAGTTTATATCTAAGTACAAAGGAAGAAAATAAAACAGGAAAAGATAAAATAGAACCGATAGAATATATGGACAAATTTAAATTAAATGATAAATATAAATATTATGAAAATATAGGAAAAAAAGCAATTAAAGAAGGAAAACTTGCTGCTGTAACAATGGCAGGAGGTCAAGGAACAAGATTAGGACATAATGGACCAAAAGGAACATATGACATAGGACTAGATTCACACAAATCTTTATTTGAATTATTATGTGATAATTTAAAAGAAGAAGGAAAAAAATATGGAGTGACTATTCCATGGTTTATAATGACAAGTAAAGAAAATAATAAAGCAACAGTTGAGTTTTTTGAAAAACATAAATACTTTGGTTATCAAAAAGATAAAAATATATTTTTCTTTATGCAAGGTGAATTACCAATGATAGATACAGAAGGAAAGATATTGATAGGAGAAGATGGTTTAATAAAACTTGCAGCTGATGGGCATGGAGGAATTTATGAATCACTAGTAAAAAATGGAATGACAAAGAAAATGAAACAATTAGGTGTTGAATGGGCTTTTATTGGAGGAGTAGATAATTGTTTAGTAAAAATGGTTGATCCAGTATTAATGGGAATAGCAATAGACAGCAAAGTAACAGTTGCATGTAAATCAGTTGTAAAAGCCAATCCTCATGAAAAAGTAGGAGTATTTTGTAAACGAAATGGTAAACCAAATGTTGTAGAATATTCAGAAATCACAGAAGAAATGGCAGAAGCAACAGATGAAAATGGAGAATTATTATATGGGGAATCTCATATACTTTGTAATTTATTTAGTGTAGATGCAATTGAAAGAATGGGTGCAAATCCTTTACCTTATCATGTAGCATTTAAAAAAGCAAAATATATTGATAAAGATGGAAATTTAATAGTTCCAGATTCACCTAATGCATATAAATTTGAAGCATTTTTATTTGATGCTTTTGGAAGTGTAGACGAAATGGCAGTATTAAGAGTAAAAAGAGAAGAAGAATTTGCACCAGTAAAAAATTCAGATGATGCTGGAGTGGATTGTCCTAAAACTGCAAGAAATTTATATAAAAAGTTTTATAAATTAGATTAAAAAATTTAAGTAAAAGGAGGTTGAATATTGAAAAAAAATATTGTTTCAAAATTCAACCTTCAAATATATAAGAAAATATTTTAATATAAAAATTGAAAGGAAGTATATATATGAATTATATTGAAGAATATAAA
>CALXZW010000048.1 GCA_944393345.1 uncultured Clostridia bacterium | reverse complement strand
GAATTTGTTAATAACATTATTAATCTATCTAATCCTATTCCCATTCCTCCTGTTGGTGGCAATCCTATCTCTAAAGCATTAACAAAGTCTTCATCCATTCCACCTGCTTCTTCATCACCTTTTTCTTTTGCTTCTACTTGTTTTAAAAATCTTTCATATTGATCAATTGGATCATTTAACTCTGAATATGCATTTCCATATTCTCTTCCACCTATAAACAATTCAAATCTTTCAACTAATCTTGGATCTTCTTTTTTTCTTTTTGTAAGTGGTGATATTTCTACCGGATAATCTAATATAAATGTTGGTTGTATTAATGTTTCCTCTACAAAAGTCTCAAAAAATTCATTAATTATATGTCCTCTTGTATTTTTTATTTCTTCATATTCTACACCTTTTTCTTTTGCTATAGCTTGTGCTTCTTCGTCTGTATTTATTGTATTAAAATCAACTCCAGTTACTTCTTTTATAGCATCTATCATAGTTATTTTTTTCCAACCCGGTGCTAAATTTATTTCTTGTCCTTGATAGTTTATTGTTGTAGTACCTAATGCATTTTGTGCAACAGTTGATATTAATTGTTCTGAAGTATTCATCATATCGTTATAGTCTTGATATGCTGCATAAAATTCCATACATGTAAATTCTGGATTATGTTTTATATCCATTCCTTCATTTCTAAAGTTTTTACCTATTTCAAATACCTTATCAAATCCACCAACTATTAATCTTTTTAAGTTTAATTCTGGTGCTATTCTTAAATACATTTGCAAATCTAAAGTATTATGATGTGTTATAAATGGTCTTGCTGCATCTCCTGTTGCCACTGTTGTAAGCATTGGTGTTTCAACTTCCATATATCCTTGTTCATCCATAAATCTTCTTATTTCTTTAATTATTTTACTTCTTAAAATAAATGTATCTTTTACTTCTGGATTTACAATTAAATCTGTATATCTTTGTCTATATCTTAAATCTGGATCTTTTAATCCATGGAATTTTTCTGGAAGTGGTCTTAATGATTTAGAAAGTAATGTTACTTCTTTAGCATGTACTGATATTTCTTCTGTTCTTGTTTTAAATACAAAACCTGTTATTCCTATAATATCTCCAATGTCATATGTCTTAAATTCTTTGTAACTTTCTTCTCCTAAATCATTTATACTTACATAACTTTGAATTTTTTCATCGCAGTCTTGTATTGTACAAAATGATGCTTTTCCCATTATTCTTTTTGCAATTATTCTTCCTGCTACTGTTACATCTTTTTCTGCAAATTCATCATAATTTGATTTTATTTCTCCTGCAGTATTTGTCCTATTAAATTTTGTTATTTCATAAGGATTTTTCCCTTGTTCTTGTAATTCTTTTAATTTTTCTCTTCTTATTTGCATTAAATGATTTAAATCTAATTCTTGTTCTTGATTGTTTTCTTGCATATTAACCTCTCCTCTTCTTTAATTCCTTGTTATTATATAATAAATTACATAAAAAGTAAATAGTTTAATATTACTATTGTAGTATACTTTATTTTATTTTTATAATTTTTTCCCAAGGTAAATTGTCTTTTCCAAAATGTCCATAATTTGTAGTTTCAGAATAAATTGGTCTTTTTAAATCTAAATATTTAATAATTCCATCTGGTGTTAAATCAAATTTCTCTTTTATTATATCTATTAATTCTTCTTCACTTTTATTACTTGTCCCAAATGTATTGATATTTATTGATAATGGCTCTTTCATTCCTATTGCATAAGATATTTGAATTTCACATTTTTTTGCTAATCCATTTGCTACTATATTTTTTGCAACATGTCTTAACATATATGTTGCAGATCTATCTACTTTACTTGCATCTTTCCCTGAAAACGCTCCTCCTCCATGTTTGCTGTATCCACCATATGTATCAACAATTATTTTTCTTCCTGTCAATCCTGTATCTCCTAATGGTCCACCTATTACAAATCTTCCTGTAGGATTTATATATATTTTTGTTTTTTCATCTATCATATTTTGTGGAATTACTTTCGCTATTATTTTTTCTTTTATATCTTTTTTTAATGTTTCTTGTGATACTTCTTCTTTATGTTGTGTAGATATTAATATTGTTTCAATTCTTTTTGGTTTATCATTTTCATATTCTACTGTTACTTGTGTTTTTCCATCTGGTTTTAAATATGATATTTCATTATTTTTTCTTACTTCTGTTAGTTTTTTAGATAATTTATGTGCCATATATATTGCATATGGCATATAATTAGGTGTTTCGTCAGATGCATAACCAAACATTATCCCTTGATCTCCTGCTCCTCCTACATCAACTCCTAATGCGATATCTGGACTTTGCTTTGTTATGTTTATATGTATTTTACAAGTTCTATAATCCATACCTGTCTTTTCATCATCATAACCTATTTCTTTTATAGTTTTTCTTACTAATTTATCAATATCCATTTCAACTTTTGAAGTAATTTGTCCTGCTATTGTTATTTCATTTCCTGATGCAAAAGTTTCTACTGCTACTCTTGAATTTTTGTCTTGTTTTAAACATTCATCTAATATACAGTCAGATATAGTATCACATAATTTATCAGGATGTCCCTCTGTTACACTCTCTGATGTAAAATAATATTTGTTCATAATGTTTCCTCTTTTCTTTATTAATTTACAATATTTAATATTTTAGGTAAAAATATTATAATACCTATTATTGCTGATGCTATAGCAGATACAAGTACTGCTCCTGCTGCTATATCTTTTGCTAATTTTGCTTTTTCATTTTTTTCTGGCATTACAATGTCTACTGTCGTTTCTATAGCTGTATTAATTAATTCTGCTGTAATTACTAAACCAAATAATACTATACATATTGTCCATTCTGTTATTGATATTTTTAATATAAATCCTGAAATTATTACTAAGACCATTATTATAAAATGTATTTTCAAATTTTGTTCTGTTTTAAAAGCAGATATAATGCCTTCAAAAGCATATTTAAAACTATTTATTAATCTCTTTCTTTTTTCTCCGACTTATTCTCATTTTCTAACTCCTTTTCCTTTTTCTTATTATCTTCTCTATCTATTTTTAATATTGTTTTAGTAATTGAAACATAAACTATTAAATATGCTATTGAAACTACAAATCCACCAATTACATCACTTGCATAATGTACTCCTAAATAAATTCTACTAATTCCTATTAATGTAACTAAAATTGTTATTAAAACACAAACAATATTTCTTAATTTTTTATTCTTCATAGTTTTCCAAATCATATAAATTATTAACCCATAAAAAGCCATACTTATCATCGAATGTCCAGAGGGGAAACTATAACCAGATTCTGCAATCAATCTATATCCCTCTGGTCTTGGTCTTTGAATTATGTTTTTTAAAATCAAATTAAAAATTGTTATGATTATTAAATTTAAATCTATTATAAAAGCTGTTTTTTTATTTTTACTAAATATTGTTATCATAATAGCAAGACCTATAAGCATATATGCTCCACCAAAATTAGTTAAAATGCCCATAATTTTTGTTAATGGCTCTGCTCTTAATCTCAATACTATTATATTATATATTATAATATCTAACTTTAATTTTTCATATTCAAAAATATCTTCTAAAATAGCATAAAAAATTATTACACATATTAATAATATTATCCATTTATAATTATTCTTTAGTATTTTTCTTATTTTATTTAACATCTTTTTCTTCCTTTACTATTTCATTATGTGTCCCTAAATGGACAAAAATGTCTAAATCGAAACGTTTTAATGGTATTATTCTGTTCTTAGGGCTTCTACTGGATCTTTTTTACTTGCCATTCTTGCAGGTATTAATCCACCTATTGTTGTTAATATCATGCTAATTATCACTAATGCTATTCCTGCTTGATATGGAACCATTGCATGTACTGTTACTCCGGTTATTTTATATATTATTTCATTTATTGGTATTGTTAACAGTATTGTTATTCCAATTCCTAATATTCCTGAAATTAAACCTATTATAAAAGTTTCTGCTTTAAATACCCTTGATATATCCTTCTTTGAAGCCCCTATTGCTCTTAATATTCCTATTTCTTTTGTTCTTTCTAATACTGATATATATGTTATTATTCCTATCATTATTGATGAAACTATTAATGATATTGCGACAAATGCTATTAATACATAACTTATTGTATCTATTATTTGACTTACAGATTTCATCATTATCCCTATCACATCAGTATAATTTATTACATTTTCTTCTTTTCCATTATTTTTTTGTTTTTGATTGTATTTTTCTATTGCTTGGGCTATTTTTTCTTTTGATTCAAAATCTTTAGGATATATGCTTATACTTGATGGTGTATTTAAATCTACTGCTCCTAATTTTTCTAAATTTTTCTCATAAGTTGAGTTTTTATTTTCTGCATATGCTTCCATCATTTTAGCAATCTGCTCATTACTTAAATTATTAATTGTCATTTTTTGTTGCTCTGATAATGAATTATAGTCTTGTAAACTTTCATTTTCTCTTGGAAAATCTAATCCTGAAAAAATATTTTTTTCTGGATTTTCTTTTTGCTCTTTTACTATTTGTGATTCATTATTTTTTTCTATTACATATTCTTTTAATTCTTTACCATACCCAATACCTCCAGTCATACTTGTTGCTACTGTTTCTTCATTTTGTTTTATTATTCCTACCACTTTTATACTTTCTGCATTTGCTATTTTTTCTTTCATATATTTTTCATCTTCGCTTTTATCTATCCATATTCCATTTGTTTTTTCATAATAATCCGAATTTAATATTAATTTAAATGATAAATTTAATATTTCGTCATAAGAATAACTCGTTTGTTCTGTTTCTTCAATTTTTTCCCCTTTTTCTATTGCTTGCCATTTTTCTTTTAGTTCTATCTGGTCTTTTAATCCTAATGCATATAGAGCATAATCACTTACCTCATTATTATCATTTACTATTAAAACTACTTCATTATATGTTGTTGGCCATTTTCCTGCAATTATATCATATTGAGAATGTAATAATTCTTCATTATCTAACATTTCTGTCCATACATCTGTATTACTTGCCATTTGCATTGGACTACTTGAATTCATCATCGATGCAATTGAAGAATTATTTCTTGCTTCTATCATTTCTCCCATTCCCATTGCATCCATTACTGTACTTGGATTTACTCTTGTTATATCATTTGATGTATCTTCCTTATATAAATTTATATTTAAGTCGTAACTATATTGAATTGCATTTGCATTATTTGTTATATCATTATTTCCTTCTTCTATATATTTTTTTAATTCTGTTAAATTATTATTTTCCATTTTATTTGATAATGTTGATATCATATCATTCATTATATCTGAAGAATAAATTTTTCCTTCTTCTTTATTTATTGGTTCTTCTTCATTTTCGCCCATCATTGATTCTATCATACTTGACATATCTATTGATGATTTTTCTATTGTTATAGGATATGAAGAAAGTGTATCTTCTTCCACCTTGTCTATATAGTTTTGAACTCCTGTTGATATTGCTAGAATTAAAGCTATTCCTATTATTCCTATACTTCCCGCAAAAGATGTTAAAATTGTTCTTCCCTTTTTAGTCATTAAGTTATTTAAACTTAACCTTAAAGCTGTAAAAAATTTCATTGATGTTCTTCCAGTTTTTTGTGAAAATTCCTCTTCTTTTTGTTCTTCTTCTGATAGCGGATTGCTATCATCTGTTATGACTCCATCTAATATTTTTATTATTCTACTAGAATATTGTTCTGCTAATTCTTTATTATGTGTGACCATTATAATTAATTTTTCTTTAGATATTTCTTTTAATATTTCCATTATTTGTACACTTGTTTTTGTGTCTAATGCTCCTGTTGGTTCATCTGCTAAAATTATATCTGGATCATTTACTAAAGCTCTTGCTATTGCAACTCTTTGCATTTGTCCACCTGATAATTGATTAGGTTTTTTGTGTATTTGTTCTTTTAATCCCACATCTTCTAATGCTTTTATTGACCTTTTTCTTCTCTCTTTTTTAGAAACTCCTGAAATAGTAAGTGCTAATTCCACATTTTCTAAAATTGTTTGATGAGGTATTAAATTATAACTTTGAAATACAAATCCTATAGAATAATTTCTATATGCATCCCAATCTTTGTCTTTAAATTCTTTAGTTGATTTTCCATTTATTATTAAATCTCCTTCTGTATATCTATCCAGTCCTCCTATTATATTTAATAATGTTGTCTTTCCACATCCACTCTGCCCTAAAATAGACACAAATTCACTTTTCCTGAATTTAATGTTTATACCTTTTAATGCTTGAACCTTGTTTTCTCCTGTTAAATAATCTTTTTTTATATTTTCTAATCTTAACATTATTTTTCTCCTTCGCTTTTAATTTATATTATCTTATCATAATATAATAAAAATATCAAAACTTTATGCAAAAAAAGAAGTAAATATAATTACTTCTTTGCTTTTTTATTTCTTTTTGAATTTTCATTTTTTGATTTATTATTATTTTTTTTCTGCAGTAACTTAGGAATTTCTTCGATATCTTCATCTTCTTCAAAATCATCATATATTTCGAAGTCATAATCATCTTCTTCATAATCGTCTTCGTCGTAGTCATCCTCATTTTCTTCGTCATCATCTTCATCTTCTTCATAATCGTCTTCGTCATAGTCATTCTCATCTTCGTCATAATCATCTTCATATTCATTATAATCATCTTGGTCTTCTTCGATATCATCTTCATTTTCTTCATAATTTTCTTCGTCTTGTTCATAATCGTTTTCATCTTCTTCAGATTCTTTTTCAATCTTCAGTGAAATTTTTTCTGCTTTTTTATTAGTATTTTCCTTTTTTACTTCTTCTGTTTGAGTATCACTGTTTTCTTCTTCATCATTTTCATTTATTTGGTATTCTGATAAATCTCTTTCAAAATTTTCACTTACTTCTTTTTGAAATACATCATAAATATTTTTTATTCCTGCTATTCTCCAGTAGTTAGAATTTATTACTGTTCCTATACTGAATTTTATATTTGTCATTTCTTTTTCAAAGTTTTTTTCTTTGTCTTCAATATTTTTTAGATACATACAATTATATAATGCTGTATATGTCTTTTTTGTTGCTTTATTCATAATCTCTCTTATAATTAAATCATATAAATTGTTAATTTGTTTTATATCTATTTCAAAATTTTCACAAGCTTCTTCCATTAATTTTTCATGTCTTTTTTGTCCATTTATTACTGTTAATCTTTCATTGTCCAAGAAATCTGCAATGTAATCTTTCTCTGTATTTAAAAATTCAAGTTTAACTTTAGTATCTCTTAATGTTTTTTGATATTTTGCCATTTTCACAGTACCGTTTTCAATTTCACCTAATAACTTTTTTAATTTTTCGTAAGCTTCTATATAACATTCAGCCTCTCTTTTTGCTATGTCAAATCTTTCATTAACTGCTTTTTGTATTACCTCCTTGTTAAATCCTATTTTTTCATTTTTTCCGTTTTTTATCATTATTTCATTAATTTCTTCTTTTATAATTTCTTCAGAATTCTGTATTAAATTTTTTAATTTTTTTAATATTTCTTCGTTAAAATTTTCTATATCTTTTTTTATTTTTTCTACTTTTTCTACATAACTGTTTTCAGTTATTCTTCTTTCTTTAGCAGATTTATTTCTCTCTTTTTGTTTTTCAATAAAAGTTTCTAATCCTTCAACAAAATCTGAATCGATTTTTTTTATTTCTTCATTATTTTCATCTATTTTGTTTTCTATTTTCTTTAACTCATCTTTAATTTTTTCTGGATTTCCATCTAATTCACCAAAGATTGATGTTCTTTCATCTTCTAATTTTTGGTTTGATAAATATAATTTTTCTTGTGTTTTTTGAATTGTCTCTATTTTTTTTGCAATGTCATCAAATCCCTTTATTAATTCTTCCTCTTCCTCAATAACTATTTGATATTTATTTATCTCTTCTATTAAAATTTTATAATCTTCATACATTTTTTTTATATTTATATCTTTGTTTAGTTCAAAATATTTTTCAAAATATCTTTCTAAAACACTTGCACTTCTTTCATACATTTTATCATCCTCCAATATCTTTTTGGCTGGGGTGGTAGGATTCGAACCTACGCATCGATGGGTCAGAGCCATCTGCCTTACCGCTTGGCTACACCCCAATTTTTTCTTATTATATCAGATAATTATAAAATATTAAAGATTTTTTTACATTTTTTTATTTTTTATTTTTAAAAAATAAATTCTGGATTTTGTTTAAAACTAGCATTTACTTTTGTATGCATAACATCACACACTAATTATATTGCTCTGTTTTAAAGAAAAAAAGAAAAATTATTGATAAAAACACTTATTAATTATATTTAACAATAAATAATTGCTAAACTTTTCAAGAAATATTAAACTAAGTAATATTTAGGAGATTTAATTATTTTCTTTTTTCTCCATTATTTTCAAAGAATAATTTTTTTCGAAGAAAACAACTATTTCTAATTAATTTTGTATCTACTATTCCAAAAATTAGAACATATTCATTGTTGGAGCGATTTTGAAACAGGTATGAGAAAAATTGCATATTCAAGTTTCTAATCGTAATATAACTCAATTTATTAATTTCAATTTAGCACAGTATTTATAATTTTGCAAGAAATTTTTTATTTTAACTAACCTTTTTAATGTATATTAAATCTAACATACGTGTATACATTAAAATAAAAAGCAAACTCTCGCCATAAAGACGAGAGAGGATAAATCCTTTTAGACCATATGTAATTTAATCTCACCGTTATCATACACATATGCTAATACGGTGAATTCGCCACAACGTGCTCCATAGACATCCCAGTGTCCAAGTCCCATGTGTCCAGGGCAGTCATCGTCAGGGAACTTACAAATGTGGTCTTCGGAGATAGTTAATCTCCACTGTTCGAAAACAAGCTTCTTGATACATTCTTTTGTTGTCATAGTTTTTCCTCCATATGATTGTATCTGGAGGTTACATAGCATCCCCCCAGAAATTCGTTTTTATAACAAAATTTCTCAAAGGTATTGCTATGTATACATTTAAGATACTTTATATTATATTATGTCAGTTTTGTCAAGCGTAGACGAACATAAATTCTTTAAATTATATGATTGAAATATTATAATGTCTTAAGTAATGCATACGAAAAATAGAATTTATGAATTATCCTACAAAACTTTTTGCAATAAAATTTTATGACTAAAAACCAAAAAATAAGCCAACCAAATCGACTTATAGTGTGAAATGATATTTACTTTTTGCCTTTTTCAAGCTTTGTCTTCATATATTTTAACCAAAATACATTTTGGAGCCTTTAGGGAGGTTATTTGCGAAAAATATGCATAATTTGTAAAGTGTTCCTCCCATATTTTGCTCAAA
>CALXZW010000047.1 GCA_944393345.1 uncultured Clostridia bacterium | reverse complement strand
AATACTGCATAACCTTGTGTTGGATTATCTACTAGAACATGTGTTACTGCTCCTACAAATTTATTATTTTGTATTATTGGCGAACCACTCATTCCTTGTATAATTCCACCTGTTTTTTCAATTAATCTTCGATCTGTTATTTTTATTTTCATGCTTTTATTATCATAATTATTTTCTTTATATATTTTTTGGATTTCTATTTCATATTCTTCAACATTTATATTATCTAAACTACATAGTATTTTTGCTTTGCCTGTTTTTATTTCATCCCTTAATGCTAATTCCATTTCTTTAGAACTGTCTATGTTTAGACTAGATAAGTTAGTTACTTTTCCATATATTCCAAAATTTGTATTTTTAGATATTAGCCCTATATTTTCTTGATTTTCTACTGTCCCTTGTATTCTTCCTGGCATGCCCGCTTGTCCTTTTTCTATATTTAAAACTCTAGTTGTTACAAATTCTCCTGATGCTATATTTATTAACTGCTGTGTATCTATATCAGTAATTCCATGACCTAATGCCCCAAAAGATTTACTTTGTGGTTCATAAAATGTTACTGTTCCTACACCTGCAGCACTATCTCTTACCCATAATCCTAACTTATATTGATTGTCATAAGATTGTATTGGCTCTATACTACATTCTTTTGTTTCTTCCCCTTTGATGTATTTTATTTCTATTTTTTCTCCTTTTGAATTATTAACTTGTTCTATTAAATCATTTGTTGAACTTATTATATTTTCATTTATTTCTACTATTCTATCTCCCTCTTCTATTCCAGAATTTTCATAAGGCTTATATTTTTTATTATCTTTTCCTTCAATCTCTGACATTCCTACTACTAATACGCCATTTGTATATAGTTTTAAACCTGCAATATTACCTACTGGTATTACTTTTGTTTTAGGTAATGTATTTACTTCAATATCTTTAATTTTTAAAGTATTAAATAAATTTAAGGTTAAATTACTTTGGCCTACTTTTGTACTTATTTTACTATCTTCATTTGATACAGTTTCAATAATTTCTGATGTACTATTTTTTACATTTAATCCTAGAATAGTTTTTATAGGTATTTTTTCACCTTCAAAAATTGTTATTGTTTCTGGTATATTTTCTATTACTAAAAAATATGAATATATTAATATTAAAAAAAATACTATTAATAGCATTTTTATTGTTTTTTTCATAATTACAATCATTTCCTTTCTGCTTTTATGCATAACTAAGAAAAGTTTTTGCTATTAGTAGTATTTACTTTTTTTTATTTAATATTCAATTAATTTATTCTGTAAATGAGTTTTTTAAAGTTTCCGGATTTTTTTCTGGTCTATATAAACTATATCTTTCTCTTCCCAAAGCAGTATAATATGCTTTTTTTAACTTTTCATTTCCACAATTTTTTATATATGTAATCATTTCATCATATGGTTCTGTTTTAATTTGCATAACCATACTATTATAATCTGCTAACTCTTTTCTAGGATAATAATATATTAACTCATATTCATTTGATGTTCCTGCTTTTAATTGTTCAATACTCTTTCTTTTAAAATCTATATTATATGCTCCATATAAATCATCTGCATCTGACTCTTTTAATTCAGTGGAATTTGGAACATAATATTTACCATTATGAGTTATGTAGATAGAATTTTGTGAAACTAGTTCTGCATTTTGTGTATTGGCTACAATAGAATATCCATTATAAATTTTTCCTCCAATACTCATTCCTTGCATAAAACTAATTAATGAAATATTATTTACTATTAAATCCCAGTCTGTTTCCTTTAATTCTGGCATTTGGAAGTTTGCTTTAGTACCATCTACATAATTATTGTAGTTTGCTATAGCAATAGATAAGTTTCTTTCAATACAATATCTAATAATTTGTAATCTATGTTGATTAAAATCTGAATTTTTTTCTTCTATACTTATTCCATTATCATTAAAAGCAAAAATATCATAATCAGAATAGAAACCATCTAGATTAATTTCAACAGCATTGCTAGATTTTAAATCTCCTAAACCATATGTATTTATAATTCTATCTTTAAACTCTGCTGCTTCTTTATAATATCTATATGCACAATCATTATAATCACCAATATATTTTCGTGATTCTGGTATCTTTTCACCATTAATAAAAGAAAACCAATTCCCTGTTGAATTATCTTTATAATATTTTACTCCATTTATTTTTATATAAGTATATTCTGTATTTCCTATATATTCTTTTAATTGTGACTCTCTAGTAATCTCCACTCCATTATATTTAACTTTATCAGAAATACTGTCATATTCTACATTACCTAATAAATATCCTGCATCATATACATTTGCACCATTTATCTTCCCCTGTAGAACAATATAATTATCTAAAGAATATGTAATTACAAAATCAGTGTTTCCTCCTACTTTATATCTACAACTATAATAAATATATGGTTTTAATCCTGATATTTTTTCTCCCTCTTTATAAGTAGCACTATTTCTAAAATCATCTAAAGGATCTAATTTATTAATAAATGGTGAATAAATATAATATCCATCATACATTATATATACTAATGCAGGAACATATTCTTTTAATTGTTCTTCTCCATACCCTGGTAAATTAAAATTATCTGCCAAAGATGTATAGAAAAAATTAGCAGATGCATTAATATCTCTTAATTTGGAGTTTATTATATCATATGTACTGCTATTTGCAGTATTTAGTTGAAATGCCGTTATAGCATCTGCAGTAGACTTCTGTAATTTTCTATCATATTCCGTTTGTATATTTAATGTATTAATTTGAGAATCTATATAAAATCCCAATATCAAAGATATTGGAAGTATAATTATAATAAAAATTACTCCTAAATCTTCTAATTTCATATTTTTCTTTCCTTTGCTTAATTTAAAAACTTGTAATTATTAATTACAAGCTTATTTAATACAGTATCTTTATTTAGTGACTACTCCTGAAGATTCTGCAGCCATATTTTTAATATCTTTTGAAGATGCTCCAAATAAAAAACTACCTAAGTCCATAGATAACGTTGAAGTTTTTATTGTAGACCTAATATTAACTCTGTCTCCAGGTTTTAATAACATTTTTCCTTGTTGATTATTTAACAATTCATCTACTTGTGTTTTCTGCACAACTATAAATACATTTTCTCCAATTTTAGTAGCATTAGCTAAAATTTCTTTTTTAGATGGATTTTCATCTAATATCATAATTGTATATTCGGTGTCAAATGCATATCCTGTTGCAGAAATTTTTTGATCATATTTATCCAATTTTTCTCTTGTAAATTCTCCAGTAGTAATAATATCATTTACCAAATTAGTTGTTTCAGTCGCTAATATATTTTGTGCTATTTTATCATTTTGATTGGCAATCATATACATCGGAAATACAACTAAAAGCCCTCCTACCAATACTATTACTACTACTGTAATTAGTGCGTTTCCTGATTCCATTTTTTCCTCCTAACTATTGAAATATATTATATTTTCTAATTTACAAAAACATAAGTTATTACTCTTCTTTCAGTTTTATTAGAAGTTGGTACATTTGATTCTGAATCCGGATCCTCTCCTTCTGCTAATACATCTTGTTCATAATACATTCCAATATATTCTTTAAATTCCTTATCTTTAATTATATCATATAATCCTCCAGAATTCAACATAATTTTATTAGCACTATATTTATTTGTATTAGTATTACCATATAATATGTCTTTTATAAATTCATCTCCTAAATTGTCATTTTTAGAATCTAATACATTAACTGGAACATAATTATTTTCCTCTGGGTCCCATTTTTTGTATATACCTTCATCATTTAAAGTTCCAAAATCAAAAATAATTTTATAATTCTCATCATATACTCTATAAATAGTAGGAAGAATGCTTTCTATACCCACTATTCGTTCTGTTGAAATATTTCCTTCGTTATCTATATTTTCTTCTATATATGTATAATCATATTCTCTATCAGTATAATTTAAAATTAATTGAGAAGTTTGTCTAACTTGAGAAAAGGCATTTATACTTATAGATAATGCAAAAACAAAAACAAAAAAGTTAAATGCCATTTTTAAAGCTTCTACTGCATTTTCCAAATATAAACGCCTCCTTTTTTATTGAATAGAAATTGTTTCTATTAATCCTGTAGTTGAATTAGTAGAATAAGTTATGCTATAAGTTTGACCTGATAAAGCAGATGATGCATCTGAAACAGATTTTACTACTTCGGCTGCTGCCAAGTTTGATGTATCACTCCAATTTGCTCCAGTTTGTGTCAATTTTACTTGCCTACTTGTATCTTGAGCATTTGATAAATTGTTTTGTACTATTGCATCTATTAATGCATTTACTTGTGATCCTCTAACATTAGAAGAACCATATTGTGTAAATTTTTTATTAAATGAAGATATTTCTACCTCACTCATTGCATTATTATTTACAACTCCTGATGCTTGAGTATAAATCATAATTCCCAAAGATATTAACAAGATTGCTAATAAAATTGCTCCAGCTATAATTAAAGCTTTTGATGCGTTCTCCATTTTAACTCCTCCTTTTAAATTATATATTTTATTCACATTTTAAATGTGAAACTTAAAAACTTTTATTGTGTTATTTGTTCAAATAACATATATTTTACTTTTTTGGTTGTATTATGATATTCTAATTTTGTACATTTAAATTTAATTTCTCCATAATACATAACAAAGTTATTTATTCCATTATAATAAAATTGTTCCATATTATATGTTTTATCATTATCTATCATTTTTATATCTACATTTATTGAATCTACACCATTATCTATGTATTTTTTTTGACTATCTTGTGCTACTTCTTTTGAAGTATTATTATCAATTGCCTTATTTACAAGTGAAATTAATTCATATCCATTTATTTCTTTGTCTAAGAAATATTCATATTCTCTATTGTGCCTTTTCATTGCATTATAATTATTCTTATAAATCATATAATTGTATAATGCTATAACAATGATAATGATTATTATTAAGAAAAAAAATGCTAATTTTTTCATAATTTTACCTCTTGGATTATATAATATTATATACTAGATTTCAAGTCTTTTTTGTAAAAACAACTTTATATACTCTTTGAGTCTTTAAACTGATAAATGTTTGACAGGTATATGTAGGTAATTCTGGGTTTGTACTATTAATTCCACTTATTTGACCTTCAACTAATCCGTTATACTCATTTTGTATTTCTAATGCTTTCTTTTCTGTACCATATTCAATTTGATTTCCCTCTAATATTACAGCAACATAATAATCTGTTGGTTCTGATGAAGTCAATGTTTTTTTTGCAAAATCATAATATTTATTATTATCTGTAGCAATATTAGCAACTGATACAACATCATAAATAGTTATATCATTTTTGTTTTCATAGACTGTAAATTGATTGTTAAACTGTCTTGTTTCACTTTCTGAAATCTTTTGCAATGTTTCATTAGCAGTTAATCCTAAATTAGTATATAAATATACTGCTAATGAAATAATTAATAGTCCCATCAAGACACCTGCTGCCATTAATAAAGCTTTTGATGCATTTTCCATTTTTTGCCTCCTCGCTATTCAAATTTACCAGTCATTTTAAATCCCATTTGTACTATTCTTCCTGTACTTTCATTATATAACAACTCACTGCTTACTGAATCAAAATGTGCTCTTTTAAATTGTATATATTCATAATATGCCTTTAAATCTTCTTCTGCTTCTTCTCTACTTATAGTCACTCTCTTAGGAATAAGTGATTTATACAATTCATTTGCTTTATTTTTTTGTTCTGTATTATTTTCATCTATATCATATAAATTATTTAAGTTATTCGTTAGTTTAGTCAATACATCTACTGATATGAAGTCTTTTTCTATTTCAGAAACTTTTGCTAATATGTTTCCTAATGTGTTTATATTATTATCTTGAGTATATTTATCTTGTGTAAAAAATCTATATTCTCCATCTATAGGCAGTTGATTTCTATATCCATTTAAATCAACAATTATTTTTATTGGCTGATATTTTAGATCTTGCGCTTCATCTCCTAAACTTTTTCTTTCATTGTAGTCTACCACTTTATTTATTAAAGATACTATATCATTTCCTCTTATATCTTTTCTGTTATATGACAAAAATATTTGATTAAATGCTTTTACTTCTGCTTCTCTTGTATTTTGATTACTTCCTTCTTGATAGGCCGTTAAGTTTTTAAACATTAACACAAGTGCTCCAATTACAACTATTGAAATCAATACACTTCCTGCTAGCAACAAAGCTTTTGATGCATTTTCCATCTATTTTTTCCTCCTTTTTAAAATGTTGCAGATGACATAGAAGAAAATGAATTTGCCATACTTGTTAGTCCTATAAATACTAGTGGAATAATTAGATATCCACAAAACATACTTACCATAGGCGCAAATCCTATTGCTTTTCCTATCATACCCTTTCTTTTTATCAATCTTTCGTTTGATTCTTTTCTTTTTTCTTGATAATAATCTCTTTCTGAATCTAACTCATCAAAAGCATCTTTTATTGGTATTTTTTCTACTGCTGCTTGCATACTTTCAATTATTCTAATTAATGGCATATATGAAACTTCCTCTTTCATCTGTTCTAATGCTTCCCATGCCCCTGCTTCATAATTGTTAACACATTTTGTAATTGGTGCTTTAAAAATATTTGAATATCTTTCCAGCCACTCTAAAATAATTTCAACATTAACTCTTTCTATTCTCATTAGCATAAGTATTATGGTCTGGAATTGCATTACTTCGTCTTCCATTTCTAACTGTCTTATTTTAACTTGGAACATTAATATTCCTATTGGTGCCATATATGCAGCAACTGAAAATACAAGTGCTAATAAAACTTCAAACCATTGCAAATATTCACTATTAACTATTACTAATTTATCTTCTACTATTCTTCTTGCAATCTCTGTTATTTCTTCATCATTCATACTTTCATCATAATATTTAGATTTTCTAAATGCTCTTTCAACATCATTAGTAGTAGTATCTAATTTCCCTTTAAACATATCCAAGAAGAAATTATCCATTTCTGTTACTTCCATTGCCTTCATTTTATCTTTTTCTGCTAATTCACCAATAATATCATAATCTGTTGTCGGTTCTGTATATACATAATTTATAGCAATAGCATGTAATTGCATAAATAAAATTAGTGATACTATAAATGTTGCAAAACATAAGCATAATCTATTTATATAAAGCCATTCTATTTTCAAATGTGAAGCTGAATCTTTTAGAAGTTGTATTATTTTTCTATATTCTTTTGTTCCATCTTTTGGTATAAATAAATCAACAAATTTCTTAATAATCTTTTTATCATATAATTTCTTTTGCCAAGGGTTCTCTGTATTTTTTGTGTTTATTCCTGTTGAACCATTATCTTTTAATTTTCTGACTAATACGTATGCTAAAAATGTTATTAACAAAATTAATATTTGCACAATCATTCCAGGTTTTCCTTCATACCAACTCGCTGTAAAAGAGAAATTACTTATAGCCCAATTTTTTAATGGTTCCAATAATAACACTGGTGCTATTGATATTACGGATAAACTTTGAAATACATAATTCAATTTATCTCTTTTTAAAATTTCTAGTTGCATTTCTTGAGATATATTATTTATATTTTTTAAATATAATGAAGCACCATCAACTTTTCTATCTCCATATTCTTTTGTTAAATAGGAAACACCTGCAAATTCTTTTAAAAAGCTATTAGGGGCAATATCATAATATTTTTCTAACTCTGTTTCTGGATCATCTGAAATTAGTATTTCATAAATTTTTTCTCCTTGCCTTGATATGCTTTTTTCTTCGTCTTGTGATACTTGATATATTGCTTCTTCTACCATATTGAACTCATGATATGCATGTCTAATTTCGGAAAAAAAATCTAATTGTTCTTTTAAAATATTATTATCAATTTTGTCTACTGAACCATCTATTAATGTATCTATCATAAATAATTCAAATATTAATAATATAAACATCAACAAATAATTTGAACTTGTTATTAATATTGTAACTATTATTAATGGTAATACTATCGCAAGTGCTTTAGTAAGAATTTTAGCAGCACTTTTTCTTGTGTTATATTCGTCATCAATGTTAATAATTTCTAATCGTCTTCTTAATTTTAAAATATATCTTTTCAAAAATGGTACTTTTACATATGTCAAATATAATTTTTGTAATAATATTTCAGTTGAAAATGTTTGCTCTTTTGTCCCTTTTTGCAATTTTTGAATTCTTGCATATTCTGAACTCTGCATTTTTTTTGAGATAATTACATACAAAATTAATATTATTATAAATGCTGCTCCTGCTCCACCCATTATATAAAATATTACTTGATTGTCCACTTACGCTTTTGCACCTCCCATTAATATTATAAATTATTTTTTAGTTGTTCTACTTTTTTTATTTCAATTTCTTTATTATCTTGTTTTGAATGATCTTGACCATAAACATTTGGCCAATGTTTATTTAAAAAGTTATCAAATGCTTCTAAATCAGTGTCATCCATATTGTTTCTCATCTCTTTAATATTCTCTGCTGTTATAGGATTAGTAATTACATATTCTCCATCAACATATTCTAATATGTTTCTATATGTATATAATTGTTTATCTGTTGTTTTTGAGAAAAATTGTGTTGCATTATCAAAAAATTTATCAAATTTACCTTCTAATGTTTTTTCTTTTCTGTGGTCATATGTATATTCATTTTTACTTTCAAGCGGAATACATTCTGTTATTCTTTCTATATATCTTCTTCCTCTAAAATCTTTTACTTGATGTATATCAAAATTCAAAACTTGTACAACTTGTTCTTCTGCTGTTTTTTCATCTTTAAAAACTCCTGTTCTTAACATTGAGTTTCTCAATGCTGTAACTAAGTTTGGAAATGTTTTAGCATGGTGAGTAAATAATGTGAATTTAGAAGCAACTTGCGCTGCTTGTATCATCCAAGATGCAACCGGGTCTGTTGCAACCTCACCAATGATATTAACAGAACCATCTGTTTTCTTTTGAACATCCAATCCTTCTTGACCAGAAATTGTATCTGTTTCACGGAAAGTAAGAATATTTCTTGTTGGATAAATTTTTCTTAAGTGAAGCTCAAAAGCTGTTTCTTGAACTCTTATATTCATTGTTTCATATATATTTTCTATCATTCCCATTAATAATGTGGTTTTACCTGAACCTTGCTCTCCGGTAATTGATAAAATTCTTGCACCTTTTACTAAAAATTTTAATAGTTCTATAGCATCTTCTTTTCCTGGTAAAGTTACTAATTGTTCCAAAGTTGCACGCTTAACATCAAATTTTCTTACGAAAAACGCCCATGTCTCTGAAAAACTTGGTCTTACAACAACAACACGTGAACCATCTTTCATTTCATTAATTTTATACCCATTTGTATCTGATAATTGTCCTG
>CALXZW010000046.1 GCA_944393345.1 uncultured Clostridia bacterium | reverse complement strand
TATTTTGACTCAAAAACATATACAAATTCGCAAATAGAACAAAGTATAGAAAATACTAGAAAAGAATTTGCTAAAAAAGACATAAAAGTTGAAATTCATTTAAATGAATTCGGAGTATATGTTGTTACTTTTTTTATACAAAATAAAGATACATATTTTAGAAAAATAGTATTAAATTTGAAAAAAGAAAAAGAAAAGATACAAGAATCAGAAGTAGAGAGGAAACAAAATAAAAAACAATCAAGAATAGAAAAATATTATGGCGAAAATAAATATGGAAAATATAAACCAACTAAAACATATAAGCCGTTTTAAATTAAAATAAAAGAAAGGGATAAAAGAAAATGGAAGAACAAATAAGAAAAATTAAGCAAGAATCAATAGAAAAAATAAAAACTATTGAAAATTTAAAAGAATTAGCAGATGAAAAGGTAAAATATTTAGGAAAAAAAGGTGAACTTACGACAATTTTAAGAGGAATGGGAAGCTTATCAAAAGAGGAAAGACCAATTATAGGAAGTCTAGTAAATGAAGTAAGAGATGAATTAGAAATATTATTTGATAGTAAAGAAAAGAAATTAAAAAGAAAAGATTTATTAAAAAGATTGGAAACTGAAAATATTGATGTAACAGAACCAAGTAAGAAGATAACTTTAGGATCATTACATCCAATAACTCAAATAATAAAAGAAGTAGAAGAAATATTTTTAGGAATGGGCTATGAAATAGCTGATGGACCAGAAGTAGAAAAAGCAATATACAATTTTGATAAATTAAATACACCACCAGATCATCCTGCAAGAGATGTACAAGATACATTCTATATAAATGATGACATAGTTTTAAGGAGTCAAACATCACCAGTTCAAGCAAGAGTAATGGAAAATAAAAAACCACCAATTAAAATAATTTGCCCAGGTGCAGTGTATCGTTCAGATAGTGTAGATGCAACACATTCACCAGTATTCCATCAAATAGAAGGATTAGTAGTAGATAAAAATATAGCAATGACAGATTTAAAAGGAACATTAGAAATGTTTGCTAAAAAATGTTTAGGAGAAAATACAAAAATAAGATTTAGACCACATCATTTTCCATTTACAGAGCCATCAGCAGAAGCAGACGTATCTTGTTTTGTATGTGGAGGAAAAGGATGTAGAGTATGTAAAGGAGAAGGCTGGATAGAACTTTTAGGATGTGGAATGGTACATCCTAATGTGTTAAAAAATTGTGGAATTGATCCAGAGAAATATTCAGGTTTCGCTTTTGGATTCGGAGTTGAAAGAATAGCAATGGCTAAATTTGGAATTGAAGATATGAGATTATTATTTGAAAATGATATAAGATTTTTAAAACAATTTTAATATAAATATATTATAAAGGAGAGAATAAAATGGGATTTTTAAATAAAAAACCAAATACAGGAAAGGTATATTCATTAGGAAAAGCATTAGAGATTATAAATAAATATCCAGATTATATACCTTATGAAACTAAAGGAGGATATAAGTTAGTACCAGAAAAGAAAGATAGAGAAGAAGTTGAGAGTTTTAAAGAAAGAAGAAGAAATTTTATGCTACAAATTAATGGAGAAACTGATAATAATACTAGTTATTATTCTACAAGTAGCAATAGAAAAATGATAACTAATGATTGGATGAGATAAAAATAGCGAAGGAAAGAAGGAAAAAAAGTGAAAGCAAGTATAGAATGGTTAAAAGAATATAGTGATATAGATGTAGATACTATTAAATTAGGTGATATTTTAACAATGACAGGTTCAAAGGTAGAAACTATTGAACAAAGAGGAAATAATATAAAAAATGTTGTTGTTGGAAAGATATTAGAAGTTACTAAGCATCCAGATGCAGATAAATTAGTAGTTACTAAAATAGATATTGGAAATGGAGAAATTTTACAAATAGTAACAGCAGCTCCGAATATTAAAGTAGGAGAAAGTGGTCAAATTGTTCCAGTAGCTAAAGATGGAGCAGAGCTTCCAAAAGGAGTTAACATCCATACAGGAAAATTACGTGGTGTAGAATCACAAGGTATGATGTGTGGAATGGAAGAATTAGAAATTGATCCAGCAAGTTATCCAAATAAAGTAGTAGATGGAATATTTATATTAGATGACGAATATGAAAAATATTTAGGAAAAGATATAGTAGATGTATTAAAATTAAAAGAAGATATTATAGACTTTGAAATAACTTCAAATAGACCTGATTGTTTTTCAATAGAAGGTTTAGGGAGAGAAGTTGCTGCATCACTTAATAAAGAATTTAAAGATCCAAGAAAAAATATAGATGAATTAAAAGTAGAAGATAAAAAAGAATTAGAAGGCTTAAAAGTAGATATAGAAGCACCAGACTTATGTTATAGATATATTGCAAGAGTAGTAAAAGATGTTAAAATAAAAGAATCACCAGATTGGATGAAAAGAAGACTTAATGCATGTGGAATAAGGAGTATTAATAATATTGTAGATATTACAAATTATGTAATGCTAGAAATGGGGCAACCAATGCATGCATTTGATATAAATTCAATAAAAGGAAAACATATAACTGTAAGAAGATCAAAAAAAGGTGAAAAAATAACAACATTAGATGAGCAAGAAAGAATATTAGATGAAAATAATCTAGTAATAGCAGATGAAGAAAAAGCAGTGGCTATTGCTGGTGTTATGGGAGGATTAAACTCAGAGATTGAAGAAAATACAAAAACAGTAGTATTTGAATCAGCAGTATTTTATGGTGGAAATGTTAGAAAAACTGCTAAACAAGTAGGACTAAGAACCGAGAGCTCATCAAGATTTGAAAAAGGATTATCATCGGAAAATGCTTTAAGAGCAATAAATAGAGCAGTTGAATTAGTGGAATTATTAGAAGCGGGAAAAGCAATAGATGGAAAAATTGATGTTTACCCAACTAAACAAGAAAAACGAGAAGTTAAGTTTGATGTAGAAAAAATAAATAACTTGTTAGGAACCAAAATATCAAGGGAAGAAATGATTGATATTTTAAAAAGATTAGAAATAAAAGTAGAAAATGAAAAGGCAATAGCTCCATATTTTAGAATGGATATAGAGTTTTTAGCAGACATAGCAGAAGAAATAGCAAGATTTTATGGATATGATAAATTAGAAACTACATTAATAAAAGCCGATACAACTTTAGGAATAAGGAATAAAGAACAAAAAATAGTGAATAAAGTAAAAGAAACATTAGTAAATAGTGGCTTATCAGAAATATATACTTATGGATTTTTGAGTCAAAAGGATTTAGAAAAATCAAATATTTCAGAGCAAATAAAGAAATATGCAATAGAAATACAAAATCCATTAGGTGAAGAATTTAAATATATGAGACCTTCTACTATTCCAAGTATGATGCAAACATTAGCAATAAATGCAAATAAAAAGAATCTAGAAGTAAAACTATTTGATATTTCAAGAAATTATAAAAATAATGATAATCAAATAGAACAAGGAGAAGTTCCTTTGCAAGAAGATATATTAACAATAGGTATGTATGGAGAAAATATTGATTTTTATTTATTAAAAGGTATAATTGAAAACATATTGGAAGCAATAAATATAAATAAATACGACATAGAAAAAGAAACACAAAATGAATCATATCATCCAGGAAGATGTGCAAACATAAAAATAGGAATAGATGTTGTAGCAACCTTAGGAGAAGTACATCCGGAAGTATTACAAAATTATAGTATAGAAAAACGAGCATATATAGCAGAATTAAATATAACAAAATTGGCTAAATATTCAAGAGAAAACAAAAAATATGTTGAAATACCAAAATATCCAGCAGTGGAAAGAGATATTGCGGTAATTGTTGATGAAAATGTAGAAGTTGGTCAAATAGAAAAAATTATAGCTAAAAAAGCAAGAAAATTACTAGAAAGTATGAATTTATTTGATATATATAGAAATGAAAAATTGGGAGATAATAAAAAAAGTGTTGCATATTCTTTGATTTTTAGAGATAAAAACAAAACATTAGATGATAGTACAATAAATAAAGCAATGGAAGAAATTATCAAAGAATTAGAAAAAACACTTAAAGCAGAACTAAGAAAATAATCTATTAAAAGATATGTAGTTACTTTTTAGTGATACATATCTTTTTGTATAAAAAAGTTGTACAATTTTTAAAATACACAAAACTTTATTGGTAAATAAAATATAAATTAATAAAATTCAAATTATATATTTTTTTGATCCATTGAAAAATAAAATTAAACTGATAAAATAATGATATAGAGAAGGGAGAGGATTGAAATTAATAAAATAAAAGATTATAGAATAAGCGAGAAAACTATTATTACAAGAAAAGATGGAAGGCCATTATATGATATGTACATAGTAACTTTAATACATGAAGATAATACAAGCTCGGAAATTAAAGTCTTCACTGGTATTAATACAATAGATATAAATGATAAGCAACTAGTGGAAAATTTTATAATTAAAAGATTATTAGGCGATAATAATTTAATGGAAAAAGAAGGTAGAGATGACTATATTTTCTTAGGACAGTTAAATAAAGATGATAAATCGATAAATAGATTTTATATAGAACAAGGCACTAATAAAAATGCTCAACAGTATTTTGATGAGATTGCATATCCATTATTAAAAGCTAGTTTTGAGGAAAATCAAGGAATGTATAGTAAGATAGAAAGTCCATTGGATAGTGAAGAGACTATAAGGACATTGATTAAATTATATGCAACATCTAAATCAGTTAATCCAGATGATTTTTATAGGCAAGTTATATATTATGATAATGAAAATTCGAATGATATGCAAAAACATTTAAAAGAATTTCAAGAAAATATAATGATACCAAATTTTACTAAATTATATGCTAATATAATTAAGGAAAAAAATAATCCTATAATGAATGATCAAAGAGTAAGGAGAATTTTTGAAAGATTTAAAACCTATGATGAGTTTTGCAATTATGTATACCAAAGCAATGCTCGCGATATTTACAGTTTATATAACAATATGAAATCCTCTCCAAATAATAGACATACATATATTAATAAATTAAGAGATTTCCATTTGAGCGATGAAGAATTAAACTTTAGAATTTTAGCCGGCTGGATAGAAAGAAATTTGGTGCAGGATGCTTTTGATGGAGGAAAAGGAATAATGGGATTTCATGTTAATCCTCAAAATCTGAAGCAAACTAATGCAAATAAGCAACAACCACAAATGAAATTTTATATTAATGCAGGGTATGATACATACAGATTTGCAAGACATTTTCAAGAAAAATGTGAACAAAGAAATCTCAACTATTATTTTAAAGTTGTCGATCCTTATAAGCAGGAACATGAAAGAGCAGATAAATTATGTATATATACAGATTTTAATAATGCAGATATTTTTTTACAATGTATAGAAGAAGTGAGAAAAGAACATCCAGAGATAAGGTATCGTCGTCCACCATTGTTAGCAGGAACTATTCAAAATTATATTGGTGTAGGAACAGATGGAGTATTAAAAAGTGGGGCATCTTATAATTCTGGAATGTCAGAGATATGTTTTGTGATAATGAAAAATGTATTTAATGGTATACCTAAAAAAGATATATTAGATATTGTAAAAAGGAAACCTGAATTAATTAAAAAAGTAAGAGATATGATTATAGGACAAGCTACAAGACTAGGATTATCACAAGAAAAAATTTGTATTATGGAGAATGCAAAATCACGATTAGGAAAGCAAGTACCTAAAAAAGAGGGAAATATAAGGTAGAAATGTTACATAGTGTAAAAAATAATTCATTATAAATTATTAGGTTAAAATACAAGTCTTAACCTAAATTAAATAAAAATTCTAACCTTGAAAAGGTGTTATGCACTTATTTGATATGTAAATCTAAAATAAATACGCTAAAACACTTGACAAACCATAAAAAATAGTGTAAAGTATATTAGCATTACAAAAAAGAAAAGAGGTAGTGATGTGGAAAAGAATGTTAAAGTAAGTATATTATGCCAATTATATGGTAGATTGTTAACTGAAAAACAATATGAATTTCTAGATGACTACTATAATAATGACTTGTCTTTATCAGAAATAGCAGAAAACAATAATATTACAAGACAAGCTGTTAGAGACATAATAAAAAAGGGGGAAAATAAACTTTTCGAATACGAAGAAAAGCTATTGTTTATGAAAAGGACGTTAAATCAAGAAAAGAAAATTGAAAAAGTTTTAGTCGAATTAACAAAAATTCAAACAACATCTTCTGATAAACAAATTTCAAAAGTATTGGAAGAAATAAAAAAAGAATTAAATTGTTTAGTGTAAAACTACAATAAAAATGAATGGAGTGAAAATTATGGCTTTTGAAGGATTATCTTCTAGATTACAAGAAATAACAAGAAAAATCAGAGGAAAAGCAAGAATAACTGAATCTGATTTAAAAGAAATGTTAAGAGAAGTAAAACTTGCACTTTTAGAAGCAGATGTAAACTACAAAATAGTAAAAGAATTTATAGCAACCATTCAAGAAAAAGCACTTGGGCAAGATGTTCTAAAATCATTAACGCCAGGGCAGCAAGTTATAAAAATAGTAAAAGATGAATTAATTGAGTTATTAGGAGGAATAGAAAGTAAAATTAATTTTACACCAAATCCTCCAACAATAATAATGCTTGTTGGGTTACAAGGTTCGGGAAAAACAACAACAGCAGGTAAATTAGCTAATATATTAAGAAAACAAGGGAAAAAACCTTTACTAGTTGCCTGTGATGTATATAGACCAGCGGCGATAAAGCAATTACAAGTAGTAGGAGCACAATTAAATATACCAGTATTTGCAAATGAAAACTCAAAAGATGTTGTACATATTGCAAGACAAGCAATGTCTGTTGCTATGTCAAAATTAAATGATGTAGTAATATTAGACACTGCTGGACGTTTACATATAGATGAAGAATTAATGGAAGAACTAAAAAAACTAAAAGTAAATATAAAACCACATGAAATTTTACTTGTAGTGGATAGTATGACAGGACAAGATGCAGTAAATGTCTCAGAAAAATTTAATGAAACACTTGGAATTGATGGAATAGTTTTAACTAAATTAGATGGTGACACACGTGGAGGAGCGGCATTATCAGTAAAAAAAGTTACAGGAAGACCAATAAAATTTGCAGCAACAGGTGAAAAATTAAGTGACATTGAAATCTTTCATCCAGATAGAATGGCACAAAGAATTTTAGGGATGGGAGATATTTTATCTGTAATAGAAAAAGCGGAAGAGTCTTTAGATATAGAACAAGCAGAAAAACTAGAAAAGCAATTAAAGAAAAAAGAATTAGATTTAGATGATTATTTGGTACAACTTAGACAAGTAAAAAAAATGGGATCATTTTCATCATTATTAAAATTAATACCTGGAATGAATCAAATAAAAGATTTAAAAGTAGATGAAAAAGAATTTGTAAAAATAGAAGCAATGATATGTTCTATGACAAAAGAAGAAAAAAGAGACACTAGACTCTTAAATGCAAGTAGAAGACAACGTATAGCAAGAGGTAGTGGAACAACAGTCCAAGATATTAATAAATTCATAAAATCATTTGAAATGACACAAAAAATGATGAAAAAGATGAAAGCAAATGGTGGAATGAAAAAATTAATGAATGGAATTGATGAAAATGCATTAAAAAAATTCAAATTTTAAAATAAGTTATTAAATTTTTAAATTTATATATATTTCAAATTATTAGGAGGTGAAAAACATGGTAAAAATAAGATTACAAAGACAAGGAAAGAAAAAAGCACCATTTTATCATATTGTAGTTGCAGATTCTAGATCTCCAAGAGATGGTAAAATAGTAGAACAAATAGGAACATATAATCCAATGACAGAACCAGCAACAATAGTAGTAGACAAAGAAAAATTAGAAAAATGGATTAAAAACGGTGCAAAACCAACAGATACAGTTAAAAAATTAATCGAAAAAGCATAGTTTACCAATATCAAAAAACAAATACAAAAATGGAGGAAAACAAAATGAAAGAAATATTACAAACAATAATTTTAAATTTAGTTGATAATAAAGAAGCAGTTGAAATAAAAGAACTAGAAGGTGAAAAATCAATAATATTTGAAGTTAAAGTTGCTGAAAGTGACATGGGAAAAGTAATTGGAAAACAAGGTAAACTTGCAAAATCAATAAGAACAGTAATGAAAGCAGTAGCAGGAAAAGAGCAAAAAAGAATTACTGTTGAATTTATAGGATAATTGGAGTATTTTAATATGACAAAATATCTTGAAATAGGCCAAATTGTAAATACATTTGGAATAAAAGGTATGGTTAAAGTGCAACCTTTTACAGATGATATTGAACAATTTGAAAATTTAAAAACTATATATATAAAAAATAAATCCGAGCAAAAAGAATATGAAATAGAAGAAGTAAAATACCATAAAAATATGATACTTTTGAAATTAAAAGGAATAAACAATATTGAAGAAGCAAATCTTTTAAGACAAAGTTATTTGCTAAAAGATAGAGAAAAAGAAGAACCTTTAAAAGAAGGGACATATTACATTGTGGATTTATTAGGTCTTGAAGTCTATGATGATAATGGTAATTTACTTGGAACTTTAGAAGATATTTTTAATACTGGAAGTAATGATATATATGTAGTAAAAAATGAACTTGGTAAACAAATTCTTTTACCAGCAATTTCAGAAGTTATAAAAGGAATTGATATAAAGAATAAAAAAATTATAGTTCATTTGATAAAAGGGTTAATATAGATGGAGGCAAAAATGAAATTTGATGTTTTAACACTTTTCCCTGAAATGTTTGAAATACTTAATCAAAGTATTATAGGAAAAGCAAAAGAAAAAGAACTAATAAATATTAACTTAATAAATATTAGAGATTTTTCAAAAGATAAACACAAAAAAGTTGATGATACTCCATATGGTGGTGGCGCTGGCATGGTAATAAGACCAGATGTTGTATATGAAGCATATAAATCAATACCAAACATTGAAAATGCAAAAGTAATATATATGTCACCACAAGGTAATATATTAAATCAAAAAAAAGTAGAAGATTTATCAAAAAATAAGCATTTAGTTATTTTATGTGGCCATTATGAAGGAATTGATCAAAGGGTTCTTGATAAAATAGTAGATGAAGAAATATCTATAGGAGATTATGTATTAACAGGAGGAGAAATTCCAGCAATGGTTTTAATAGATAGTGTTAGTAGATATGTAGAAGGTGTACTAAATCAAGAATCAGTAAAAGAAGAAAGTTTTTCAAATGGACTTCTAGAATATCCTCAATATACAAGACCAGAAATATTCGAAGGAGAAAAAGTTCCAGAAATATTATTATCAGGTCATCATCAAAATATAGAAAAATGGAGAAATGATAAATCATTAGAAATAACTAAAAATAAAAGACCAGATTTACTAAAAAATAATAAATGAAGTGCATTAGGTGCACCGCTCAAAGAATTAAAGAAAAGGAGGAAAGTTCTAAGATGGATATTATAAAATCAATCGAACACGAACAACTAAAAAATAAAATACCAGAATTAAAAGTTGGTAACACAGTAAAAGTTCACGTAAGAATAAAAGAAGGAAACAAAGAAAGAATCCAAGTATTTGAAGGAATAATTATAAAAGTACAAGGTGGAGGAGTTAACCAAACATTTACAGT
>CALXZW010000045.1 GCA_944393345.1 uncultured Clostridia bacterium | reverse complement strand
GAGATCCAAAATCTCCTGTATCAGAAGTTTTTAGAACATTAAGAACAAATATACAATTTATGAATTCAAGTGGAAAGTTAAAAACATTATTAGTAACATCAACTTTGCCAGGAGAAGGAAAAAGTTGGGTAACATCAAATTTAGCAGTAACATTTGCACAAGCAGGAAAAAAAGTAATTTTAATTGATGCTGATATGAGAAAAGGAAGACAATATACAATTTTTGGAGTATCTCCAATACCAGGACTTTCTAATTATTTATCTGGAATAAATGTAAATATGAGTGAAGATAAGAAAGAAGACATAACACAATATTTACAGGAAACAGCAGTACCAAATTTATATTTATTATCAGCAGGAAATATACCACCAAACCCTTCAGAGTTATTAGTATCACCTCAAATGGTCAATTTATTAGATAGATTAAAGGAAATGAGTGATATAGTAATAATAGATGGAACACCATGTGAACTTGTAACTGATTCTTTAATTATAACGAGGATAGTAGATTCCACTATAATAGTAACAGCAAGTAAAGAAACAAGAAAAGATAATTTACAAAGAGTAATAACAAACATTCAAAATGTTGGTGGAAAATTAGCAGGAGTAGTGTTAAATAAAGTACCAATTTCACAAAAGAAATATCAAGAATCATATTATTATGGTTCAACAGCTATGGCTGTAGCGAAAGATCATAGACAAAGTCAAATATCTCAAATGAGAGCAAATACAAATTCAAATAATAATATAAGTACAACTAGACAAAATAATATTCAACCCAACAATAATAGTAATAATTTTTCAGATCATTCTGAAAAAAACAGAGTAATAAAAAACAGTGTTAATTTAGATAATACAGGAACAATTTCATTAGAAAAAACAAATCAAATTTTAAGGCAAATAAATGAATATGTAGAGAAAGAAAAGAAAAATTTAAACTAATGAAAAATGTAATATATGTAATAGAATAAGGAGAAACTAAATGATAGATTTTCATACACATATCTTGCCAAATATAGATGATGGATCAAGAAGTATAGATGAAACATTTAATTTAATAAAAGAAGCAGAAAGTGCAGGTTTTGAAGGAATAATATTAACATCACATTATATAGAAGAATATTATGAAACAGATACGCCAGAAAGAGAAGTATGGTTAAAGGCTATTTGTGAAAATTTAAAAAATAAGAATATAAATATAGATTTATATTTAGGAAATGAAATATATCTAACAGAAAACTTAATAAAATTATTAGAAAATGCAAAAGCAAGTACAATAAATAATACAAGTTATGTATTATTTGAATTACCATTAAATGAAGAACCATTAAACCTATATGATGTTATTTATCAAATGTTGCAAAACAAACTTGTACCAATATTAGCACATCCAGAAAGATACAGTTATGTTCAAAAAGAACCAGAGATGGTATATGATTTAATACAAAAAGGTGTATTGATTCAATCTAATTATGGAAGTATTTTAGGTCAATATGGAGAAAAAGCACAAATAATTTTAAGAAAATTATTAGAAAATAATTTAGTGCATTTTCTGGGTACAGATGTGCATAGACAAGGCACAATATATTCTAAAATACCACAATGTTTAAAAGAAATAAGAGAAATTATAGGTGAAGAAAAATTAGAAGAATTAACAACAATTAATCCAAAATTGGTTTTATCTAACAAAAGAATTGACATAAGAGACCCACAAGTGATAGAATTAACATTAAAAGAAAAGATACTTATGAAATTTAAAAAATAAAACTTATAATATTTTAGGAGGAAAAACAAAATGAGAAAATATTTTGGAACAGATGGTATTAGAAGAATAGCTAATACAGAATTATCACCAGAGTTAGTGTATAGAGTGGCAAAAGCAGGAGCATATGTTTTAGCAAAGCATAGTGATCATACACCAACAATATTAATAGGAAGAGATACAAGGATTTCAGGAACACTAATAGAAAGTGCAATGTTAGCAGGATTTTTAAGTTATGGTGCAAATGTAAAAGTATTAGGAGTAATACCAACACCAGCAGTTGCATATTTAACTAGAAAACTAAAAGCAGATGCAGGAGTTGTAATATCTGCATCACATAATACTTATGAATTTAATGGTATAAAATACTTTAGTAATAAAGGAACAAAGATTCCAGATACATTAGAAGAAGAAATAGAAGAAATAATGGAATCAGGAAAATTAGAAGAATTAACAGCAGAAAATGAAAAAATAGGAGTTTCAGAATACAGAAATGACTTAATGGAAGAATATGTATATTTCTTCAGAAAAAATTTTGATGATAGTTTTGAAAAATATAATAAAAAAGATTTTATAGTGGGAATAGATACTGCAAATGGAGCAACATATAAAGTTGCAGAAAAAGTATTTAAAGCATTAGGAATTAATTATAGAATAATAAACAATACACCAAATGGAATAAATATAAATTGTAATTGCGGTTCAACACACTTAGAAGGTTTGAAAAAATTTGTAATAGAAAATAAATTGAGTTTAGGTATAGCATATGATGGTGATGGAGACAGATGTTTAGCAGTTGACGAAAAAGGAAATGAAATAGACGGAGATAAATTATTAGCTATTATTTCTGCAAATTTAAGAAAAAAAGGAAAACTAAACAAAGATACAATTGTAGCAACTGTTATGAGTAATTTAGGTTTAAATAAATATACTAGAGATAATGGATTAGAGTTATTACAAACAAAAGTTGGAGATAGATATGTTTTAGAAGAAATGTTAAAAGATGGATTTAACTTAGGTGGAGAACAGTCAGGTCATGTTATATTATTAGACTATAATCCAACTGGAGATGGAATACTTACATCATTAATGCTAATTTTATCAATATTAGAAGAAAATAAAAAGGCTTCTGAACTTGGAAATATGGTTAAGTTATATCCTCAAGTGTTAATAAATGCAAAAGTAAATTCAAATAAAAAATATGATTATGAAAAAGATGAAGAAATAAAAAATGCAATTGAAAAATTAGAAAAAGAATTTGCAGGAAATGGTAGAGTGTTAATTAGACCATCAGGAACAGAACCATTAGTAAGAGTAATGATAGAAGGAGAAGAACAAGAGTACATAACAAAAAAAGCAAAGGAAATAGCTGAACTTATAGAAAAAAAATTAAAATAAGTACAAGAGAAAAGTATGGATAAGAAATGTTTATAGTTGATATTTTTCAACCACAGTAACTTTATTATTAATGTTTTAGCTACTGTATTACTAATATTCTCAGACCGTGAAATAAAAAGAAGCTCAGTACGAGCAATAGCATTATTTACATACTTAATGTTGGTAATAGTACATGTTGTATAACCATTTGTATTACAAGAAAAATTAAAAAGTTTACTTCCAGTATAGACCAAATGTATAGTTTTAGATTTTGTTTTCATATTTATAACATTTTTTGCATATTTATAAACATATCATACATAGGATAAGACAAAAGGTAAGAAAAGTTATGACAATAGTTTAGAATGGTTTTGAAAAAAATATTTAATTGAATGATTTTTAATTTTGAACTTTGGGTGCACTTTATAGTCCCTAAAGTTCATTTTTATTGTTTAGAAAAATCAAATATTTTACTCATAGAGTAGGTTTAAAAAATTCAAAAAAGTATCATAAAATCAGAAAAAATGAATATACATATATATAACTAAATAAAATAACTAAGGAGAAAAATATGTATAATATTGCTGTAGTAAAAATAAAAGACATATTAAAAATTTTATTTATAATTTTTTTTATGATACTAATGATTATAAGTTTTAATTTTTTTTCAAATAAATTTAAAAATAGTACAAAAAATGTAAATAGTGTAGTACAAAAAGAAATAAAAATGTTAACAACTCAAAATTTGTTAGGTTGTATGGAAAAAACATTGCCAGTAATGCAAAGTATAAATGAAAAGCAGATAGAAGAAAAAACTAAAGAAACTACAAATCCAATTATAGAAACACAATTAAATATTGCAAGCATTTTAAAAAAAGATGAAGAAGAAAAAAAAATAGAAACAGTTTCGGAAAATATAGAGATTGAAAAAAACACAGTAGAAGAAAATAAAGAAAATCAAATAAAAAATGAAAATATAGAAGACAAATTGCCAACGCAAGTAATTACTAATAATCCAATAGCAGAAAGTTTTAATGTGCAGTATGGAAATGTTAAAATAAAAAATCAAACAGATTATCAATTAACAGATGAAATGATGAATCCGGATATAACAATAGAAAATAAAAATATAGTTTTATTTCATACACATAGTTGTGAGAGTTATACATCAAGTGAATTATATCAATATATGCCAACAGGAAATTTTAGAACAACAGATCTAAATTTTACAGTAACAAGAGTTGGAACAGAATTAGAAACATATTTAAAACAATTTAACTATAATGTAATACATAATACAAGTTATCATGATTATCCATCATACAATGGTTCTTATACAAATTCTTTAAAAACAGTAGAGGGAATATTAAAAGAAAATCCTTCTGATATAATAATAGATTTGCATAGAGATGCTATAGGAAGTAGGAGTGATTATGCACCAATTGTAAAAATAGGAGAAAATGATATTGCGGCACAATTAATGTTTGTAATAGGCACAAACAACGGAGGATTATGGCATCCTAATTGGAATCAAAATTTAAAATTTGCGATAAAAGTTCAAGCAAAGGCAGAAGAAATGTATCCAGGTCTTTTTAAACCAATGATGCTCACAACTTCAAGATATAATCAGCATACAGGAAAATTTGCCAGCATTATAGAAGTAGGAGCAACAGGAAATACATTGGAACAATGTTTAACAAGTATGAAATATTTAGCAAAAGTAATGGATAAAGTATTAAACGAATGAATTTTTAAAGATTTGCTGAAACTATAAAACTCGCCTTAAAGTTCAAATCTTATAATACATTTTCAAATTTTCACAAAAAATCCCTTGAAAATCCTTATTAATTTTTATATAATTCAAATATAAAATTGATTAAGAAAAGAGGGAATAATATTATGGGAAATGTTAAATTAGAATTAAAAAATTCAGGAATTGAAATAAAAAATATTTTAGAATATAGCGAAATAGTAGAAAACATACATAAAGATTTACACAAAAGAGCAAATGAAGAAAAAGATTTTGTGGGATGGTTAGAATTACCAACAAATTATAATAAAGAAGAATTTGAAAGAATAAAAAAATCAGCAAAAAAAATACAAAAAGAATCAGATATATTAGTTGTAATAGGAATAGGAGGATCATATTTAGGGGCGAGAGCAGTTATAGAGGCATTAACAAGTTCTTTCTATAATATGTTATCAGATGAAAAAAGAAAAACGCCTCGAATTCTATATGTAGGGAATAACTTAAGTCCAAACTATTTAAATGAATTAATTGAATATATAGGTGATAAGGATTTCTCAGTGAATGTTATTTCTAAATCAGGAACAACTACAGAACCAGCAATAGCATTTAGAATATTTAGAGAAATACTAGAAAATAAGTATGGAATAGATGAAGCAAGAAGTAGAATATATGCAACAACAGATAAAGAAAAAGGAGCACTTAAAACATTAGCGGATAAAGAAGGGTATGAGAAATTTGTTGTGCCTGATAATGTTGGAGGAAGATATTCTGTGTTAACAGCAGTAGGATTATTACCAATAGCAGTAGCAGGAATTGATATAGATAAATTAATGGAAGGCGCAAGAAATGCTCAGCAAAGATATGATGATCCAAGTTTAAAATATAATGAATGTTATCAATATGCAGTAGCAAGAAATATTTTATATAAATTATATAAAAATACAGAAATATTAGCAAATTATGAACCTAAATTACACTATTTTACAGAATGGTGGAAACAATTATATGGAGAAAGTGAAGGAAAAGAGCAAAAAGGAATATTCCCAGCTGGAGTAGATTTTACAACAGATCTTCATTCAATGGGACAATATATACAAGAAGGAAGAAGAAACTTATTTGAAACAGTCTTATCAGTTGAAAACTCAAAATCAGATATAACTGTAAATTCAGATGATGACAATTTAGATGGACTAAATTATTTAACAGGGAAAGGTTTAGATTATATTAATAAAAAGGCAATGGAAGGAACAATAAAAGCACATGTTACAGGAGATGTTCCAAATATATTAATTTCCTTGAAAGAATTAAATGAATATACAATTGGCGAATTAATATATTTCTTTGAAAAAGCATGTGCAGTATCTGGAATGATTTTAGGAATAAATCCATTTAATCAACCAGGTGTTGAAGAATATAAGAAAAATATGTTTAAATTATTAGAAAAGCCGGGATATTAATAATAGAATAAAGTAAAATTTAGTCAAAGTAAGAATACATTACTTTGACTTTTAAAACGAAAAGAAAGAAGTAATGAAAAAATGATATATAAAGAAAAATTTAGGACAAGTTTAAAAGATATAGGAAAAGATAATTATATTAAAAATAGAGCAATTTTAGAAATTTTTGAGAATATAGGTGCATATCATTCAGATATGGTAGGGTATGGAGCAAATGATATAAAAAATACAAAATCAAGTTGGATTTTAATGGATTGGAAATTAAAAGTAATAAAAAGACCTAAATATGGTGATATATTAACAGTAAATACATGGTGTAAAAGTGGTAATAGATTATATACATATAGAGACTATGAAATATACAATGAACTTGGCGAATTATGTGTCATAGGAACGTCTAAATGGGTACTAATGGATGTAGAAAAAGGAAAATTAGCAAGAATTGGCGAGGATATAATGGAAAAGTATACATTAGAAGAAAAGAATGTATTTAATGAAAAAGAATTGGATAAACTAATACCACCTACCAAATATATTTATAGTATAGAATATAAAGTAAGTAGAAAAGATATAGATATAAATAATCATATGCATAATTTATATTATTTAGATTTAGCATATGAAGCATTACCGGATAATGTTTATGAAGAAAGACCATTTGACAATGTAAGAATTTCATATAAAAAAGAGATAAAATATGGAGATGTAGTTAAATGTAATTACACATTTGAAGAAAATAAACATATAGTAGTAATAACAAATAAGGAAAATAATATTATACATGCTATAATAGAATTGAAAAAATAAATTTAAAGCAATATATAAGAAAAGAGGAATTTAATGAATAACATAGAAGAACAAACAATAGAAAATGCAAGAAATATAAGAAAAATTGATGAATACTTAACTTCAAATAAAGTATCTGATAAAATATTGCACCATCCGAGATATAGCGCCATATTATGGAAAATAAGTTATTTAATGAGAAACTTTTCATCTCAAAATATGACTACAGGTGAAGGAGAATTTGATTTAGAAACATGTGTATTTGTTGAAAAAGATGGAAGCGTTAGAATACATATACCAACTAAAAATATAGAACAGAATCCAAGTTCAGTAGAAACATATTTTTTTGATGAATCTGCCAAAAAATTAAAAAGGAGAATAATACAAGGAAATTCTAGAGGATTAATAGATACTTATATAAGTACTTATAATGAGAATGGAATAGAGGAAAAATTACAAGTAGAGCAAAAAGAAGATATAGAAGAATCATATTTTGCAGAAATAACAAGAATAAAAGGAAGACCGAATGCAGTAAAAGTACAAACAGGTAAGGGGCGAGGAAATAAACTATTTCATAAAAGGACAGAATATAGAATAAGTAATTTAGATGGAGCATTTGAAGATATACTTTTATTACCGGATGAAATTGCACCATTTAATAGTGAATATTTTAGTCAAATAGCAAGAGAAAACAAGGAAGAAGACGAAAGTAGAATTACTAGAATACTACCATTCCATAGAAATTTAAACCAGTTAGAACAAAATTTAGTAAATTCTTGTGGAGTATCAGCATTAAAATTAAATCCTGAAAGAGCTAGAGAATTAGCAAGAAAAATGAAACAATTTAATTATTATTATAATAGAAATACATATTATGAAGGTGTAATTGAAAAAGAAATAGGAATTACTGGAATAGAAAAGTAAGTAAAAATTTAATAAAAATATTGAATTTTGTCGAAAATGTGTGATATAATAATGTGCAGTTGTTAATTAAAGGGAGGAAAGAAAAAATGAAAACAAATTTAAGAAAAACAAAAATTGTAGGAACAATAGGACCAGCAAGTGAAAGCGAAGAAATGTTGACAAAATTAGTAAGTGCTGGATTAAATGTTACAAGAATCAATTTCTCACATGGTGGATATGATGAGAATGGTGAAAAAATTGAAACAATAAAAAGGGTAAGAGCTAAATTAAATAAACCAGTAGCTTTACTTTTAGATACAAAAGGTCCAGAAATAAGAACAGGAGTATTAGAAACAGGAAATGAAAAAGTAGTAATAAATGAAGGACAAACATTTACATTTGTAAATGAAGATATAATTGGAAATAATGAAAGAACATCAATCAGTTATAAAGAATTATATAAAGATGTAAAAGTTGGATCTACATTATTAGTTGATGATGGAGCATTAGAATTTGAGATAACAGAAATAAAAGGAAAAGATATTATTTGTAAAGCATTAAATACTGCAAAATTAGGAAGCAGAAAAACAATGAATGTACCAGGAGTAAAACTAGAATTACCAGCTTTAACACAAAAAGATATAGATGATATAACAGAGGGAATAAAAAGAGGATTTGATTATATTGCAGCATCTTTTGTAAGAAAAGTTGAAGACGTTAAAGCAATAAGAGATTTATTAGATGCAAATGGTGGAGAAAAAGTAAAAATAATTTCTAAAATAGAAAATCAAGAAGGAATTGATAATTTCGAAGAAATTTTAGCAGCTTCTGATGGTATAATGGTAGCTCGTGGAGACATGGGTGTAGAAATACCAATGGAACAAGTTCCAATAGTTCAAAAACATTTTATAAAAAGATGTAATCAAGTAGGAAAACCAGTTATAACTGCAACACAAATGTTAGAGTCAATGACACAAAATCCAAGACCAACAAGAGCAGAAGTAAGTGACGTTGCAAATGCTGTATATGATGTAACAGGAGCAATAATGCTTTCAGGAGAATGTGCTATGGGAAAATATCCAGTAGAATGTGTAGAAGCTATGGATAGAATTTCAAAAGCAATAGAATCAAATATAAATTATTGGAAAAGATTTAATAGAAGAGAAATGAAAAATGATAAATTTGATTTAGAAGAATCAATTGCATATACAACATGTGTTACAGCAGAACACACAAATGCAAATGCAATAGTAGCATATACACATAAAGGTGATTCAATAAGAAAATTAGCAGGATTAGGTGCAGGATGTCCAATATTTGCAATAACAGATAATGAAAAAACATATAATCAATTAGCAGCTTCATTTAATGTATATCCAGTATTGTATACAGAAGGAAAAACAATTGAAGAAACAATTTCAAAAGGAATTGAAATATTGAAATCAGAGGGAATATTAGAATCTGGAGATACAGTGATATTATCAGGAGGAGCAAAAATATTACCAGATAATACAGAAAATAAAGTAATTGGTGGATTTGTAAGAATATAGTTTAATAAAAAATAAGGTAGTACAGATATTTGTACTACTTTATTTTAATTTTTTATTATTATTATTGTTATTTTATTACAAAATATGATATACTATACATATTCAAGAAGTATATAAAAATTAGAAGAAAGGAGAGAGAGATTTTAAATCTCCATAA
>CALXZW010000044.1 GCA_944393345.1 uncultured Clostridia bacterium | reverse complement strand
AATACACCTTTAAAACTTTGACTAATTAAAAAAAAAGTAGTATAATAACTAAAAAAATAAGTATTTTAGGAGGAAAATATGTACAAAATATCAATAATTATACCAACATACAATGTAGAGAAATATTTAAGAGATCTATTAGAGTCGATAATTAATCAAACAATGAACTTTAGAGAAATACAAGTAATAATGGTAGATGATTTATCCAAAGATAACACTAGAGATATAATTGATGAGTACACTGCAAAGTATAGCAATTTCATAGGAATAAAATTAAATAAAAATAATAAAATAGCAGGAACAGCAAGAAATGAAGGTATGAAAGTAGCAGAAGGAAAATATTTAATGTTTGCTGATTCAGATGATTTTTATCCTCAAGATGCTTGTGAAAAATTATATAATGCTATAGAACAAAAGAAAGCAGATTTTATTACAGCAAATTACATTAATGCAGATTTTGATGGAACAGTATGGGAAAAGCCAATATTTGATAAAGAAAAATACAAAGATTTTAAATTAAGTATAACAGATTATAACAAATCATTTTATATATTAAATTCTTCTGCATGTAATAAAATATTTAGAAAAACGTTTGTAGAAGAACATCAAATAAAATTTTTAGAAGGAGTTCCTGCAGAAGATGCATATTTTACAACTTCATGTTTTATGCAATCAAAAAAAGTATATTATTTAAGTGATGTGATATATTGTTATAGGCAAAGAAACGAAGGAAACAAAAAAAGTAAATCAGTTTCATTTAATTGTTCAAGAGACTATTTTTCAAGAATAAATAATGCATATCAAAAAATTTATAATAATTTTAAAGAAAATGGACATTTAGGTTTTTATAGATATACATATGCCAAAAATATGTCATATATGTTATATAAATTTATAGATTCTTCAATGTTAACTGACGAACAAAGAATAGATGTATTAAAAGAGATGAGATGGTTCTATAATTTAAGCGATATTTTAAAAGTTCCTGCAGCACAGAAATGTCAAAGGATGATAATAGAAAAAATACAAAAAGAGGATTATCAAGGAGCAATAAATTATTGTAAAATAATAGCAGATATAAGAACACAATTACCAAAAGATGTGAAAGAAAATATGTCAAGACCAGATTCAAAAATGTATAAAGAAATATCAAAATATGATGAAGAATTTAAGGAGAGTGAAGAAAATGTTTAAAAATATTTATGCTAAAATGTGTAATAATAAAATATTTGATGTATATAATATAGAACCAGTGCCAGAAGACTATTTTTTAGTAGATGATAATATTTTTTGTATAGCGGATGGAGTAACTAGAGATACAATAGAAGGTAAAGCAGTGCCATATCCTAAAACAAAAGAAGAGGTAGTAGAATGGAAAAAGATGTACCCAAATCCAAGTGGTGCATATGAGTCTGCAAAAATTTGCGGTGATAATTTTGTAAAGTATGCAAAGAAAATGAAAAAAATTAATGAAGAAGAAATACTAAAAGTAGTAAAAAAAGTAAATTCAGACATTTTAGAAATAAATAAAGATAGAAAAATAGATTATTTAGCAGAGGATTTATATGGTTGCGTTGCAGTAGGAGGATATATTACAGGAAACGAATTATATTGTTTTTCAATAGGAGATAGTCATATAATTGCACTAAACGAAAATTTAGAAATTAAGTATTCAACAATAAACAATCATGAACCTTTTGAAACATATTTAGATCAAATATATACAAAGCAGAATAAATTTGATTGGTATGAAGGTAAAGATAGAGCAATGGTAAGAAGAGATTTTAGAAATAAACCACATACTTTATATAATGGTAAAGATATATCTTTTGGGGTTTTAACAGGAGAAAAAGAAGCGGAATATTATATTGTAACGTATAAATGGAATTTAGAAGATATAAAATATATATGTGCATATTCAGATGGATGTGAACCATTTTTTAAGACTAAAGAAAATATACAAAAAATTATAGAAAATCCGAGCATTATAGAAAAAGAAGGAAAAGAAAGGACATTAGTTATATACAAAAAAATATAATATAAATAAATTGAGTAAAAAAATATATAATGCATAAAATTACCACTTATTGCAGAAAATATCAAAAAAGATATTTAGCAAGGAGTGGAATTTTTTTGAAAGAAAATAAAATATTAAAAATAACAGGAACAATGCTAAATAAAGCTCAATTAGAAAATCATTTACAAAAAATAGCATTAACACATAATCTTACAAATAAATCAAGTCAAAACACATATCCAATACCACATTTGATAAAAAGTTATGAAGTTATAGAACAAACATATAACTTATTAAATGAACATTTAAAATTAGGAATAGGAATACATCCAGCAGGAGAATGGATATTAGATAATTTATATATAATAGAAGAAATTGTTAAAGTAATAAAAAAAGAATTGACATTAAAAAAATATAAAAATTTTGTAGGAATAGCTAACGGACAATATCAAGGATTTGCAAGAATATATGTATTAGCTTCAGAAATAATAGCATATACAGATGGTAAAATAGAAAAAAACAATATAGAAGCATATTTAGCTAGTTATCAAACTAAAAAAAATTTAAGTATGGATGAAATATGGAATATAGGATTATTTATGCAAATAGCTATAATAGAAAATATAAGAGAAATATGCGAAAAAATAATAAGTAGTCAAAATCAAAAATATAAAGCAGAAAATATAGTAGAAAGATTATTAGAAGATAAGGATAAGCAAAAACAAAAATTTAGAAATTTAAGCAATAAAAAAGTTGAAAGAATTGTTTTTGAGGATATGAGATATCCTTTTATAGAATATATGTCATACATTTTACAAAGATATGGAAAAAAAGGTTATAGTTATTCAAAAGCACTAGAAGAAACAGTTGAAATGTTAGGAACAAGTGTATCTGAAGTAATAAAAAAAGAACATTTTGATATTGCCACAAAAAGAGTTTTAATGGGGAATAGTATTACAAGTATAAAAACTATACAAAGGATAAATTTTTTGGAAATATTTGAAAAAATAAATGGAGTAGAAGAAATATTAAAACAAGATCCAGCTAAAGTATATCAGAATATGGATATAAAAACAAAAGAATATTATAGAGCAAAAATAAAAGAGATTGCTAAAAAAACAAAAATATCAGAATTATATATTTCAAAAAAAATATTAGAATTGGCAAAAAACAGTTTGTCAGGAAGTAAAAAAGAGCATATAGGTTATTATTTGATTGGTGAAGGAATAAATGAAACATATAATGTTTTAAATTATAAGAAAAAAGAACTAAAAGAAGGTACTAAAACCAAAATATATATATCGGTAATAATTATAATAACCATAATTGTTTCTTCTGTATTGAGTGCATTAATATCAAGCCAAAATTTGTTAATATTTTTAATAAGTTTTTTAATATTTTTGATTCCATCTTCAGAAATTACAATTCAAATAATTCAATATGTTTTAAATAAAATAGTAAAACCTAAATTAATACCAAAACTAGATTTTTCAGAAGGAATAGATGAACAAAATTCCACTATGGTTGTAATACCTACAATATTAAAATCAAAAGAAAAAGTAAAAGAATTAATGGGAAAATTAGAAGTATTTTATATAGCAAATAAGTCAAAAAATATATATTTTACACTATTAGGTGATTGTTCACAAAGTGAAAATAAAGAAGAAGAATTTGATAAAGAGGTAATGGAAGAAGGAAAAAATCAAGTAAAAGAATTAAATAAAAAATATAAAAGTCAAATTCCAATTTTTAATTTCATATATAGAAATAGAACTTGGAACGAAAAAGAAAATTCATATTTAGGTTGGGAAAGAAAAAGAGGCTTATTAAATCAATTTAATGAATATTTACTAGGAAATGAAGCAAATAAATTTAGAGTAAATACAATAGAAGAATTAAGAACAGAAAAAGAAGAAAGAATTTATTTAGAAAATATAGGTGAAGAAAATAAAAAATTAAGAAATATAGATTTATATAAAAAAGTAAAATATATAATAACCTTAGATGCAGATACAGACTTAGTTTTAAATACCGCTTTTGAATTAATAGGTGCAATGGCACATATTTTAAATAAACCTAAAATTGATGCACAAAAGAATATAGTTATAGATGGTTATGGAATTATGCAACCAAGAGTGGGAATAAACTTAGATATAAGTTATAAAACGAACTTCACTAAAATATTTGCAGGAGACGGAGGAATTGATTCATATACAAATGCCATTTCAGATATATATCAAGATAATTTTAAAGAAGGAATATTCACAGGAAAAGGAATATATGATTTAAAAGTATTTTCAAAGGTATTAAAAAATGCAATACCAGAAAATACAGTATTAAGTCATGATTTACTAGAAGGAAACTATTTAAGATGTGGGCTAGCATCAGATATAATGTTAATGGATGGATATCCAACAAAATACAACAGCTTTATGACAAGATTAGCAAGATGGATTAGAGGAGATTGGCAAATAATAAACTGGTTAAAAAAAGAGGTATATATAAAAGATAATAAACAAATGCAAATAACTAAAGTAAAAAATCCATTAAATTTATTATCTAAATATAAAATATTTGACAATTTAAGAAGAAGTTTATTAGAAATATCAATTTTAATATCAATGTTATATGTAAATATAGTATCAATTATAAATAACAAAAAAATATATCCAATAATATTGATTTTAATAATTATATCAATTTTTCCATATATATTAGAAATTTTAAACTATTTAATATTTAAAAAAGAAGGAGAACAAAAACAAAGAACCTTTACACCCAAAATATCAGGAATAAGAGGAGCTTTTTTAAGAGCCTTAATAACTTTTGCAAATCTACCATACAAGGCATATATATCTTTTAAATCAATAACTAAAACAATATATAGAAAGGTAGTAACACATAAAAATCTATTAGAATGGACGACTTCAGAAGAAGCGGAAAAACAAGCAAAAACCAATTTACCTTCATACTATAATCAAATGTTCATAAATATTTTATTAGCCATAATAACAATAGGAATATGTATATTAAAACAAAATTTATTTGGAATAATAATATCAATAATTTGGCTAATTTCACCAGTAATAATGTGGTATATAAGTAAAGAAACAAAACAAAAAAATTCCTTAGAAAAATTAACAAATCAAGAAAAAGAATATATATTAGAAGTAGGCCAAAAAACATGGAAATATTTTGAAACTTATTTAAATGAAGAAAATAACTATTTAATTCCAGATAATTATCAAGAGGATAGAAAAGAAAAAATAGTTTTTAGAACCTCATCAACCAATATAGGTTTGTCAATGCTTGCAGTAATTTCAGCACATGATTTAAAATATATTTCAAAAGAAAGAGCAATAGAATTATTAGAAAAAATAGTTTTATCAATAGATAGTTTACCAAAGTGGAATGGACATTTATATAATTGGTATAATACGAAAACAAAAGAACCGTTAATGCCAAGATATGTGTCAACAGTAGATAGTGGAAATCTTATAGGTTATTTATATGTGGTAAAAAATTTCTTAGAAGAAGAAAAAAATCAAATTTCAGGGATTGTACAAAAATTAATAGAAAATACAGACTTTTCTCTTTTATATGATCAAGATAATCAAATCTTTTCAATAGGTTTTAATATAGAAGAAAACAAGTTAACAGATTCATATTATGACTTATTAGCTTCTGAAGCGAGACAAGCAAGTTTAGTAGCTATTGCTAAAAAAGATATACCATTAAAACATTGGAACAATTTGAGTAGAACATTAACAGTTTTAAATAAGTATAAAGGTCTAATCTCATGGTCGGGAACAGCATTTGAATATTTAATGCCAAATATAAATATTCCAAAATATAAAGGAAGTCTTTTAGACGAATCTTGTAAATTTATGATAATGAGTCAAATGGAATATGCTAAAAAATTAAATATACCTTGGGGAATTTCAGAAGCGGCATTTAACTTAAAGGATTTACACTCAAATTATCAATATAAAGCATTTGGTGTACCATGGTTAGGTTTAAAAAGAGGTTTAGCAGATGAACAAGTTGTATCTTCTTATGGAAGTATATTAGCAATAACTGATTATCCTAAAGAAGTTATAAGTAATTTAAAAGTGTTAGAAAAAAATAATATGTATAATAAATTTGGATTTTATGAATCAATAGATTTTACACCAGAAAGAGTAGAAAAAGGTGAAAGAGCAAGTGTTGTAAAAACATATATGGCACATCATCAAGGCCTTATATTATTATCAATAAACAATTTAATAAATCAAAATATATTACAAAAAAGATTTACAAAAAATCCAGAAATAGAAGCAGTAACAATTTTATTACAAGAAACAATGCCAGAAAGTTTTATAATAACAAAAGAAAATAAAGAAAAAATAGAAAAATTAAAATATAAAGATTATGAAAATTATACAATAAATGTATATAACAAAATAGATGAAAAACTAATAAGAGGAAATATCATTTCAAATGAGAACTATACAATAGCAATGAATCAAAAAGGAGAAGGGGTAAGTAAATATAAAGATTATTATATAAATAGATTCAAAAAGACAGATGATTATTTGCAAGGTATAACCTTCAATTTTAAAAATATAAAAACTAAAAATATATGGAGTTCAAATTATTCACAAAATGAAATTAATGAAAATAATTATCAAATTAGTTTTATGCCTGATAAAGATGAGCAAGAAATAACAAATGGAAATATAAAAACAAAAATAGAAACAACAATATCACCAACTGAACCTGTTGAATTAAGAAAAGTAACATTAGAAAACAGAGGAAATGAAGAAGAAATAATAGAAGTAACATCATATTTTGAGCCAATATTATCAAAAAAAGAACAAGATTATGCTCATCCTGCATTTAATAAATTGTTTTTAATATATGAATATGATGAAAAAACAAATAGTATAGTTATAAGACATAAACCAAGAGATATAAAAAACTCAAATATATATTTAGGTGTGAACTTATCCACAAATAGTGAAACAGTTGGGGATTTAGAGTATGAAATTGAGGAAGAAAAGTTTTTAGGTAGAGGGAATTTAGGAATACCTAATATGGTAAGAAATTCAATACCATTTTCTAAAAAAATAGGTTTAACAACAGAATCTGTAATTGCATTAAAAAGAACAGTAAAAATAAAGCCACAAGAAGAAGTAATAATAGATCTAATACTTTCAGCAGGAGAAGAAAAAGAAGAAGTACTTAAGAACTTAGAAAAATATAAAATACCAGAAAATACTATAAAAGCTTTTGAATTATCAAGAGCAAGAATAGAAGCAGAAAGTAGATATTTAAGAATAAAAGGGAAAGATATAGAAAATTATCAAAAACTTGCTTCATATATGATATTTGAAAATCCAATAAAACAATCAATGATAGAAAAATACAGTAAAAAAGAATATAGACAAAATGAATTATGGAAATATGGAATATCAGGAGATTATCCAATAATTTTAGTAAAAATTAAAAATGTAAATGAATCCTATGTTATAAACGAAATATTAAAAGCATATGAATTTTTAAAAGTAAAAAATATAAAAACAGAAATAGTAATATTAGATGAAGAAAAACATAGTTATGAAAATTATGTAAGAGAAGAAATAGAAAATTCAATATTAAATAATCAAATGTCATATTTGAAAAATATTAAAGGCGGAATATTTTGTTTAAGTAAAGCAGAGATAAAAAATGAAGACGTAGAATTATTAGAAGTAGTAGCAAGTATAATAATAGATAGCAAAAAAGGTGGAATAGAAAATAATATAAAAGAAAAAGAAGATGAATATTTAGAAAAATATAAAGAAATAGCAAATGAAGAAGACGTAATACCATATTTTGAAGAAGAAAAGAATGATGATATAAATATTTTAGAAGAAAAAGAAAAATTAAAATACTATAATGAGTATGGAGGTTTTTCTGAAGATGGAAAAGAATATTTAATAAAAGTAGACAAAGAAAACAGATTACCAACAGTATGGTCACATATAATGGCAAATGAAAAATTTGGAACAATAGTAACAGAAAATATGGGAGGATATAGTTGGTACAAAAATAGTAGATTAAATAGAATAACTGCTTGGGAAAATAAACCGGGATTGGACATTCCATCAGAAATAGTTTATCTAAAAGATGAAAATAACAAAAAAACGTGGTCACTAGGTTTAAATCCAATGCCAGATAATAGAAATTATAATATAATTTATGGTTTTGGTTATTGTAAGTATATTCATAAAAGTGATGGCATTGAGCAAGAATTAAATGTATTTGTACCTAAAGAAGATAGTGTTAAAATAGGAATATTAAATTTAAAAAATACTACACCAAATAGAAAAAAAATAAAATTATATTACTATATAAAACCAGTAATGGGTGAAGATGAAATAAAAACAGATAATTATATAAACTTAAATTTTGACAAAAATAATAATATAATATATGCAAAAAAGATATATGCACAAGAAGAAAATAAAATGCAAATATATATATCATCAAGTGAAGAAATAAAAAGCTATACTGGAGATAAAAAGTTCTTTTTAGGAAAAGGAGGGTTATCATCACCAGAGGCATTAAAAAAATCAGGACTAAATAATTCAAATTCTTTAGGGAAAAATACCTGCTTAGTATTTGAAATAGAAGTTGAAATAGAAAGCTTTTCAAATAAAGAAATATCTATTATGTTAGGTGCTGAAGAAAATTTATTAGATTGTAAAAATATTGCATATAAATATAGTAAAATCCCAAATTGTAAACAAGAATTAGAGAAAATTAAAAAATATTGGAAAGATAAATTACGGAACAATACAAGCATATACACCAATAGAATCTGTAAATATTTTATTAAATGGATGGCTTGCGTATCAAACTATGGAAAGTAGATTATTAGGCAGAAGCGGATATTATCAATCTGGAGGTGCTTATGGTTTTAGAGATCAATTACAAGATACATTAGGATTAAAATATATAGATACCAACCTTTTAAAAAATCAGATTATAAAACACAGTAAACATCAATTTATAGAAGGAGATGTAGAACATTGGTGGCATGATGAAAACAAAAGAGGAATAAGAACAAAGTTCTCAGATGACTTATTATGGTTACCTTATGCAGTATTAGAATATATCGAATTTACTGATGACAAAGAAATATTAGATATAGAAACACCATATTTAAAAGGAGCATTATTAGAAAAAAATCAAGATGAAAAATATGATTTATTCCTACCAACAGAAGAAAAAGAAAGTATATACAAACATTGTATTAAAGCGATAGAAAAAAGTTTAAATTTTGGAGAGCATGACTTACCTAAAATTGGGTCAGGTGATTGGAATGATGGATTTAGTACAGTAGGAAATAAAGGAAAAGGAGAAAGTGTTTGGTTAGGATTTTTCTTATATAATATTTTAGATAGATTTATAAATATTTGTAAATATAAAGAAGACGAATCAAAAGAAAAAAAATATGAAGAAATAAAAATAAATCTAAAAAAAGCATTGAATACAAATGGTTGGGACGGAAGATGGTATAAAAGAGCATATATGGATGATGGAAATATATTAGGAAGTATGCAAAATGATGAATGTAGAATAGATAGTATATCACAAAGTTGGAGTATAATATCAAAAGCAGGAGATAATGATAAAAAATATATATCAATAGAAAGTCTGGAAAATCATTTAGTAGATAGAGAAAATGGAATAATAAAATTACTAGATCCACCTTTTGAAAAGAGCAAATTAGAACCAGGATATATAAAAGCATATTTACCAGGAGTACGAGAAAATGGTGGTCAATATACACATG
>CALXZW010000043.1 GCA_944393345.1 uncultured Clostridia bacterium | reverse complement strand
CTAACAAAAGAAGAACTATCAAGATTATTTGACAAAATTGTAGTATTTGATCCAAAAGAAATAACAAAAGAGCAAAAAGAAGAATATAACTTAAATGACGAAATGTACAAAGAACTCTATGAAAATGGAGGTTTAGCATTTCACTTGAAATTCATGTATCCACAAACTATCACAAACAGGAGGGTGTGATATTGGAACAAGACCTATAGATTTGCATTTAAAATCTTTTGAAAAATTAGGAATAAATATTAGTAAAAACTATGGAAATATTACCTGTAATTGTGATAAAATAATACCAGAAAAAATACACTTAGATTTTCCAAGTGTGGGTGCAACAGAAAATATAATATTAGCAACTTGTCAAGCAGAAGGAACAACTATAATAACAAATGCAGCAAGAGAGCCTGAAATAATAGATTTACAGAATTTTTTAAATAGAATGGGAGCAAAAATTCAAGGTGCAGGTTCAAATGTAATAAAAATAGATGGTGTAAAAGAATTAAAAGATGTAAGTTATAATATTATGCCAGATAGAATAGAAACGGGAACATTTTTATGTTTATCAGCAATAACAAATGGAAATATTATTTTAAAAAATGTGGAAGCGAATCATATAACTCCAATAATAGATAAGTTAGAAGAAGCAGGAAGTAATATTAAAATTGAAAAGAATAAAATAGAAATAAATGTACCTAAAAAAATAAGAGCAGTAGATATAAAAACCATGCCATATCCTGGATTTCCAACAGATATGCAGTCAATATTTGGTACAACACTAACACTTGCTAAAGGAACATCAGTAATAATTGAGAATATATTTGAAAATAGATATAAATATTTACAAGAATTAGCAAGAATGGGAGCAAAATTCACAATAGAAGGGAAAACAGCAATAATAAAAGGTGTAAGAAAATTATATGGAGCAAATGTTTTGGCAACAGATTTAAGAGGGGGAGCGGCACTAGTAATAGCAGGTTCTGCGGCAAAAGGGATGACAACAATAGATAATATAGAATATATATTAAGGGGATATGAAAAATTTGAATACAAATTAAAAAATTTAGGAATAGATATAAATAAATTATAAAAGGTGTAAGGAATACACCTTTGTAAAAGAAGGAGGACAAGTTTTGTTTAAAAGTAAAAAAGTAGAAAATGTGAATCTCTTTTATTTAGATGAAGAACAAAATAATAGGAAATTGATTGATGAAAAAATTGCAAAGAAAAAAAATAAGGAAAGAGAAAAAAGAATAAGACAAAACAATCAAAAAAAAGCAGAAGAAGAAGAATTTGACTTGGAAACAGAAACAGTTATTAAAATGACAAATCGAAATAGAATAAAAAAAGCAGAAGAAGAAAAAAAGAAAGCTACAAAATTAGCACAAAAAAGAAATAAGAGAAATAAAAAAATAAAAAGAATATTAAAAATTGTTGTTATTATTCTAATCTTAGCAGGTGGGATAACGTTTGCAATGGTATCTCCAATATTTAATATAAAAGAAATAAAAGTAATTAACAATGCAGAAGTTTCAACAGATACGGTAAAAAGTTTGTCAGGTTTAACAGAAGGACAAAATATATTTAGATTCAATAAGATAGAAATTGAAAATAATATAAAAACTAATCCGTATATAGAAACATTAAAAATAACTAGAAAAATACCAAGTACGGTAGAAATTGAAGTTATAGAAAGAGTTGCAAGTTATTGTATAAGTTTTATGGGTAAATATGCATATATAAATACTCAAGGATATATTTTAGAAATTTCTGAAGATACAAAGGGAATGCCAATAATTTATGGAACAGAGACAAAGGAAGAAGAAATAGAATTAGGAAAAAGATTAAATAATAATGATTTGATAAAATTAGAGGATGTAATAAAAATAATAAATACAGCTAAAGAAAATAATTTAGCGGAAAAGATAACAAGTATTGACATAACTAATAAAAATAATTATATTATATATATGAAAGAAGAACAAAAAAATATACATATAGGGGATAATTCAAATTTAAATAATAAGATGTTATTTGTATCAGCAATTATAGAAACAGAAAAAGGTAAAGCCGGAGATGTGTATGTCAACGGAGATTTAAATAATAAATTTGAACCATATTTTAGAGAAAAATTATAAACTTAATAAATAGAAAGAGGTGCTAATATGAACCAAAAAATAACAACAAGTGTAGTTTTAGGATTAATGTGTTTTGCTTTAACATTAGGAATGTTTATACAAGCTAAAACTGTTAAAGGTAGTAATATAGTTGTAAGTCAAAATTATGAAGAAAATGAATTAAGAGCAGAAGTTTTAAAATACAAAGAAAAATATGATAATAAATACAAAGATTTAGAAAAAGCCGAACAAGAGTTAGAAAAGCAAAGGGAAATATCAACAGAAAATAATGAAGAACTTACTAAAAAACAAGAAGAAATAAAAATTGCAAATAAGATAATTGGTTTAGATGAAGTTACAGGACCAGGTGTAACTATAACATTAAATGATAGCAAATTAGATATAAATTCTGTGTTCGATCCGAATTCATTAGTAATACATGATGGTGATATTTTAGCAGTAATAAATGAATTAAAAAATGCTGGAGCAGAAGCAATATCAATCAATGGACAAAGAATAGTCCCAACAACAGGAATTATATGTGGAGGAAATATTATAGATATAAATAAAGAAAAAGTAGGAACACCATTTGTAATAAATGCAATCGGATTACCAGAACAATTAGCAGGATTAAACAGACCAGGAGGTTATGTGAGAAATTTAAAAGAGAAACACTTAGATGTAGATTTGAAACAAGTAAATAAAATAACAATACCAAAATATACAGGAGTTTTAACATATAAATATGCTCAAAATATTAACTAAGTTAGGAGGTAAAAATGAAGGAAAAATTAAAAAAAGGAAAAATTACAATGATTATTATTGTAGGATTAGTTTGCTTTGTATTAATTTTAGTAATGTCAATGCAATTTAAAGTTGTGAAACAAACAGATATTACATCTATAGAAAATATGAGAGAAGCAGAATTGAGAGAAGAACTTGCAAATTGGAAAGAAAAATATGATGAAGTAGATAGTAAATATAATGAAACAATAGAAAAACTTAATGAATATAAGGAAACAGAAAAATCAAATGAAGAAACAGAAAAAGTAATTGATAATGAATTAGAACAGGTAAATATGTTATTAGGAAAAACAGATGTGCAAGGAAAAGGAATAGAAATATTTTTAAGAGATACAGAAGATGAAGAAGTTCCTAAAATAAATGCAGATGATTTATTAGTAATTGTAAATGCTCTAAAACTTGCTGGAGCAGAAGCAATTTCAATAAATGATCAAAGAATTATTAATATGACAGATATAGTAAATGTAGATACATATATAAAAGTAAATGGAAATAGAATCTTGTCACCATATACAATAAAGGCTATAGGAAATCAAATATATTTAGAAAGTGAGTTAATAGGAAATGGTGGATATGTAGATACATTAAGAAAATCAGGGCATAGTATAGAAATACAAAAAAAAGATAATGTAGAAATATTAAAATACAATGGTGAAATAAAAACAAAATATATTGAATAGGGGGAATTATAATGATTTTTGTAGCAATAATATTAGGATGTGTTTTAGGAGCTTTAATAGGAATGAATGCACCAATGATTTCTTACACATATTCAAGTTATTTAGCGATTGCAGTAATTGCAGCATTAGATTCTGTATTTGGAGGAATAGCATCTGTTATAAATAAAAAATTTGATATGAAAATATTTATTTCAGGATTTTTTGGAAATGCAATATTAGCGATTCTATTAACAGTATTAGGTCAAAAATTAAATGTAGATATATATTTAGCAGCAATAGTAGTATTTGTCTGGAGGATGTTTTCTAATTTGGGAATTATTAGAAGATATTATGTAGAGAAATGGACAGAGAAAATAAAGAGTATAACAAAAAAATAAGTTATAAAAACAATAGACGGAATAATCCGTCTATTATACTATAATTAAGGAATTTAATGAAAACAATATTACGGAAATATTACGAAATTATTACAAAAATATAACATTTTCTATTGACATTTGTCTAAAAATGTAATATATATACTCTTAGAAAATTTATACTGAAAAATGGAGGAATTAACTTGGCAATAGGAGATATCATTGTAGGTATTGACATAGGAACGAGTAAGGTTTGTACAGTGGTTGGAGAAGTTAATAATTTTGGTCAGATAGAAATAATATGTAATACCTCATATAAATGTAGTGGACTAAAGAAGGGGAAAATAATAGATGAAGATGAAATTAGTTTAAGTATAGCAAAAACCATAAAAGAAGCAGAAGATGAAACCAACTTAAAAATAAATTCAGCCTATGTAACTATTCCAGGTAAATATGCAACAATAGTACAAAATAGCATAACAAAAGATGTAAAAGATAAATATGCAGGCATATCAATAAGGGATGTTCAAAATGCTATAATGCAAGTGAAAGATATAGAAATACCAGAAGGAAAAACTTTAATAGATATTGTACCAGATAAAATAACATTAGATAATGGAACAGTAGTTACAGATCCTGTTGGAAATTTAAGTTCAAGTTTTACAATAAGTGCACAAATAATTCTAGCAGAAAAAGAATATGTAAGACAATTAAATGGAATATTTAAAAAAGCGGGTTTAGAAATAGATGGAATAGTTCCAATAACATTAGCAGAAAGAAATTTAATACTTGATAATAATGAATTACATGACAATATAATGCTTTTAGATATTGGCGCAGGAAATACAGATATAGGAGTATTTGAAGGAACAAGTTTTATTTATACAAACTCAATACCATTAGGTGGCGACAACATTACAAATGATATTGCAGTAGTATTAAATATTTCAGAAGAAGAAGCGGATAAATTAAAAAGACAGTATGGATTAGCTTTAAAATCTTACATAGATAATGATAATGACATAATATTAAATACATCAAAAGATGAAAACAAAAATAGAATAATAAAAAGCTCAGAATTAATAGAAATCATAGAAGCAAGAATAGAGGAAATGTTTACTATTATAAATAGAGATATTACTAATCAAGGAATTAAAAATAAAATAAATAATGTAGTATTAACAGGTCAGGGAATAGTAAATATAAATAAAAGTGATGTGGCAGGAAAAATAAATTTGAATATTCCAGTCAAAATATCAACTGGAAGAGCAATAAGTACAGTTAAACCAACATATAGGACAAGTTATGCACTTGTAAGATATATTGCAGCAAGACCATTTGCGAAAACAGTTTCTAGTAGCATAGATACACAAAATAATCAGAACTTTTTAAAAACAATATTAGAAAAGATAAAAGAATTTTTTTATTCTTAGAACCAGTTTTTAAATTTTAATTTATAATATATAAGGGAGGAAAAAACCAGATGATGGATTACAATGATGATAATAATATAGCAATGATGGATGGAACAGCAACCATAAAAGTTATAGGAGTAGGTGGAGCAGGAAATAATGCTGTAAATAGAATGATTGAAATGGGAATAAAAGGTGTAGATTTTATTGCTGTAAATACAGATAGACAAGCTTTACAAACATCAAGAGCGAGTACAAAAATTCAAATAGGAGAAAAGATTACAAGAGGATTAGGAGCAGGAGCTAATCCAGATGTAGGAGCACAATCTGCTGAAGAAAGTAAAGCAGAACTTTCAGAAGTATTAAGAGGTGCAGATATGGTATTTGTTACAGCAGGAATGGGAGGAGGCACAGGAACAGGTGCAGCTCCAGTTGTAGCACAAGCAGCAAAAGAAATGGGAATATTAACAATAGGTGTTGTTACAAAACCATTTACTTTTGAAGGCAAAAAAAGATTATCACAAGCAGAAAGAGGGATTGAAAGCTTAAAAGGAAAAGTAGATACACTAGTAGTAATACCAAATGATAAATTATTACAAATAATTGATAGAAAAACATCAATTATTGAAGCTTTTAAAATGGCAGACGATGTTTTAAGACAAGGTGTACAAGGTATATCTGATTTAATTGCAATTCCTGGACTTGTAAACTTAGACTTTGCAGATGTAAAAACAATTATGCTAAATACAGGTATGGCACATATGGGGGTTGGTAGAGCATCAGGAGAAAACAGAGCAGAAGATGCTGCAAAAGAAGCTATTCAAAGCCCATTATTAGAAACATCTATAGAAGGAGCAAGAGGTGTAATTATAAATATAACTGGTGGTGAAGATTTAGGATTACATGAAGTTAATACAGCAGCAGAATTAGTTCAACGTAGTGTAGATCCAGAAGCAAATATTATATTTGGTACAGTTACAGATCCTGATATGCAAGATGAAATTCAAATAACAGTAATAGCAACAGGTTTTGAAAAAAATGAACCTGTAACAAATACAAATGTGGAAAAGATAGTGTCTAAAACTTGGGAAAAGAAAATTAATTCTATACCAGTAAATTCAGATGTAAATTCATCACAAAATGATTTAGATATTCCATCATTTTTAAGAAAAAATAAAAATAAAAATTTATAATCTGTAATAAATTATATGAGAAAAAAAGAAATAGTCTAAAAAAGTAGATTATTTCTTTTTTTCTTCCTTAAAAAAAGACAGTTTTTTTATATTAAAGGTAGTAAAATTAGAACACAGGTGATGTTATGACTATTTATATTGATATAGTATTATTAGAAAATATAATTATGAACTATATAATTATATATGCAACGGCTATAATATTAAAAAAAAATAAAAGACATATTCGTTTTTTTATAGCAAGTTTTATAGGCGCAATTTATTCAATATTAGCATATATATCTATTTTAAAAATATATTCAAATATATTTTTGAAAATAATATTATCAATTATTATTGTATATATAGCATTAAATCCACAAAATATAAAGAAAATGTGGAAAGCACTTGCAATATTTTATTTAGTTTCATTTGTTTTTGGAGGAGTAGCCTTTGCAATGATTTATATGGTAAAGCCGCAAAATGTTTTAATGAGAAATGGATTATTTTTAGGAACATATCCTTTGAAGACGATAATATTAGGCGCAATAATTTCTTTTGTACTTATAGTAGTAGTATTTAAAATTATAAAAACACAGATTTCAAAAAAAAGTATGTATTGTGATATTGAAATAAAGCTGAATGAAAAAATAATAAATACTAAAGCGATGATAGATACAGGAAATTTATTAAAAGATCCTATAACTAATACACCTGTAATAGTAGTTGAAAGATCATTACTATATGAATGTTTGCCAAAAGAAATATTGAATAATATAGAAAAAATATTAGGAGGTGATTTAGATAGTGTGCCTGAAAATATAAAAAATAAATATATTAGCAAGCTTAAAATTATCCCATTTTCTTCACTAGGAAAAGAAAATGGAATGTTAATAGGAATAAAATCAGAATATATAATTCTTAAAAATAGTGAGTTGCAAGAAGATAAAAAAATAAAAAATATAATTGTAGCAATATATGAAAAATCTCTAACTAAAAAAGGCGAATATAGGGCATTAGTTGGGCTTGAGTTAGTTTAATTAGTAGAAAAATAAGTTTATATATGATTAAGAAGGAAGATTAAAATGCAAGTTTATCTTTGCTAGATATTTTTGAAACTAAATAAATATACAATTAATAAGTTATATAACTATAAAATTTATTTTACAGTTATGACCAGATTGGTATATTGGAAGGAATGTGATTAAAAATGAATATAATGAAATTATTGACAAATAGTATAAATACAATTTGTGCAAAGTACATAAATGAAAATAACGAAATAGAATATTTACCCATATTTTATATAGCAGGAAGTCAAACATTACCGCCACCATTACCTCCCGAGGAGGAAGAAAAATTAATTGAAAAACTGTCAGAAGAAAATAATTTACTAGTTAGGCAAAAATTAGTAGAAAGAAATCTAAGATTAGTAGTATATATTGCAAAAAAATTTGAAAATACAGGAATTGGAATAGAAGATTTAATTTCTATAGGTACGATTGGGCTTATGAAAGGAGTAAATACATTTAAAAATGATAAAAAAATAAAATTAGCAACATATGCTTCTAGATGTATAGAAAACGAAATTTTAATGTTTTTAAGGAAAAGTAACAAATTAAAGGGAGAAATATCAATTGATGAGCCTCTAAATAATGATGGAGATGGAAATGAATTATTACTTTCTGATATATTGGGTACAGAGCCAGATATAACGTCAAGAAAATTAGAAGATGAAGTTGATAAAACTTTATTAAGAGCATCAATTTTAAAATTGAATAAACGTGAAAAAGATATAATGGAAATGAGATTTGGATTCAAGAATGGTAAAGAGAAAACGCAAAAAGAAGTTGCAGATGAGCTTCGGAATATCTCAAAGTTATATTTCAAGATTAGAAAAGAAAATAATTAAAAAAATGAAAAAAGATATAGCAAGTAAGATTGGTTGATTATGTATAGAAAAAAATCTTTTGGAAATACTTATATAAAGTATGGAAAAAGGAGGTTTTCTGTTGCTAAATAAAGTTGAAATCTGTGGGGTTAATACATCGAAATTACCTTTGCTTAATAAAGAAGAAAAAGAAAGATTATTTTTAAAAATAAAAGAAGGCGATGAAGAAGCAAGGAATATATTTATAAACGGTAATTTAAGATTAGTATTGAGTGTAATACAAAGATTTAATAGTAGAGGAGAAAATCCGGATGATTTATTTCAAGTAGGTTGTGTTGGATTAATAAAAGCAATAGATAATTTTGATTTGGAACAAAATGTACAATTTAGTACTTATGCTGTTCCGATGATAATAGGAGAAGTAAAAAGATACTTAAGAGATAATAATAGTATAAGAGTTAGTAGATCAGTAAGAGATTTAGCATATAAAGTAATTCAATTCAAAGAAAAATATATAAAAGAAAAAGGAAAAGAACCTCAAATAGAAGAAATAGCGAAAGAACTCGGAACTTCTAAAGAAGAAATTGCGTTTAGTTTGGATGCTATACAAGATCCTGTTTCATTACAAGAACCAGTATATAATGATGGAGCAGAAAGTATTTATATAATGGATCAAGTAAAAGATAGTAAAAATACAGACGAAAATTGGGCAGAGAAGATGACTATTGACGCTGCTTTAAAAAAACTAAATGAAAAAGAAAAATTAATTGTAACTAAAAGATTTTTTGATGGAAGAACTCAAATGGAAGTCGCAGAAGAAATTGGAATTTCACAGGCGCAAGTATCAAGATTAGAAAAAAGTGCAATGCAACATATTAAAAGAGCATATAAATAATACAAAAAGCATATTATAATATAAATACAAGTGAAAGAGGAAATGTTATGAATGATAAAGGAATGGATTTTAAACATAAGGAAGTTATAAATATAAAAGATGGAAAAAGACTTCGGATATGTTCAAGATGTGTGTGCAGAATTAGAAACTGGAAAAATAACTTCTATAATAGTTCCAGGCGAAAAGAAAATATTAAATATATTTTCTAATCATAATGAAATTATAATTAATTGGGACAATATTAAATGTATAGGTGAAGATGTTATTTTAGTAGAAATTTAACAAAGTATGTTAAATTTCTTTTTTACTAAAAAAATGCATGAAAATTATTAAATAATAATTAAGATAAAAAAATAAATTTTTTTATAAAAAAGTCTTGACTTTTAAAATTAATCATGCTAATATATATAAGTACCTAGCAACAGATAAAATATTAAGAAGAAATTAGTAAAAAAAGCAATAGAAATCAACACAAAAAATACTAATTTTTTATTTTGCAAAAAAATGTCAAAAAAGTATTGACAAAGAAAAAAAGATATAGTATAATGCAAAATGTTCCAATACGAAAGGAACATAAAGTACATTGAAAAGTAAACAATAAAATCCTTTAGAGAATAAACCGAAGCGGTAAATTTTTCT
>CALXZW010000042.1 GCA_944393345.1 uncultured Clostridia bacterium | reverse complement strand
GACCAAAGATGGTTAGGAGGAATGCTAACAAACTTTGGAACAATAAAGAAAAGAATTCAAAGATTAAAAGACTTAGAGACAATGTCAGAAGATGGAACTTTTGATGTATTACCTAAAAAAGAAGTAATATTACTTAAAAAAGAAATGGAAAAACTAGAAAAAAATCTTGGTGGAATAAAAGAAATGGAAGAGTTACCAGGAGTAATATTCTTAGTAGATCCTAAAAAAGAAAGAATAGCTATATTAGAAGCAAAAAAATTGAATATTCCAGTAGTTGGATTAGTAGATACAAACTGTAATCCAGAAGAATTAGATTTTCCAATACCAGGAAATGATGATGCTATAAGAGCTGTAGGATTAATTGCAGATGTTATAGCAAATGCAGTTATAGAAGGTAGACAAGGTGAAAGCTTTGAGCCACAAGCAGAAGAACAAGTAGCAGAAGAAACAGAAAATCCTAGTATGGAAGAAGTTGTAGAAAAAGTAGAAGAATAAAATTATAATAAAAAACGAAAGGAGGCATATCAAATAAATAGTATAAACTATATAGGATATGTCTTCTTGTATATATAAATATAAAAGGGAGGAAACAAAATGGTAACAGCAAGTTTGGTTAAAGAATTAAGAGAAAAAACAGGTGCAGGAATGATGGACTGTAAAAAAGTTCTAACAGAGACAGATGGTGATTTAGAAAAAGCAATGGAATTATTAAGAGAAAGAGGAATTGCAAAAGCTGCAAAAAAATCAGGTAGAGTAGCAGCAGAAGGATTAGTAGAAGCATATATATCAGAAGATGGAAAAGTAGGAGCAATAGTTGAAGTAAATGCTGAAACAGACTTTGTAGCAAAAAATGAAGAATTTAAAAACTTTGTTAATAGCGTAGCAAAACAAGTAGTTGTAAAAAATCCAAAAGATGTTGAAGAATTATTAGCACAAGAATCTATAGATGTATCAGGAAAAACAGTAAATGAAGTTTTAGTAGAAAAAATATCTACAATTGGAGAAAATATGACAATAAGAAGATTTGCTAGATTTGAATCAACAGGATTAGTAGAAAAATATATTCATGGTGATGGAAAAATAGCAGTATTAGTAAATATGTCTAAAGGAGATAAAGAAGTAGCAAAAGACATTTGTATGCAAATAGCTGCTGCAAGACCAGAATTTATAAAAAGAGATAATGTTCCAGCAGAAAGAGTAGAAAAAGAAATGGAAATTTTAAAAGTTCAAGCAATGAATGAAGGGAAACCAGCTCAAATTGCTGAAAAAATAGTACAAGGAAGAATTGGAAAATTTTATGAAGAAATATGCTTAGTAGATCAAGCATTTGTAAAAAATCCAGATATTAAAATTTCACAATTGTTAAAAGAAAAAGATGCAGATATAATTGAATTTGCTAGATTTGAAAAAGGCGAAGGAATAGAGAAAAAAGAAGAAAACTTTGCAGAAGAGGTTATGAAACAATTGAAATAATAAATGTAAAGGACGAGATTAAAACTCGTCTTTTTTAATTTAAATAAAATTAGAAATTTAAACAAAATTATATATATAAAAAATTAATAAAAAATTAAAAAAATACTGTATTTTTTATAAATATATGATAAAATAGGCATAATAAAAATATATTTTAAGGAGAGTGGAAATTTTGGCAGAACCAAAATATAAAAGAGTATTATTAAAATTAAGTGGAGAAGCACTAGCAGGAGAACAAAAAGTAGGAGTAGATGTAAAAACAGTAGGAGCAATATGTGACAAAATTAAAGAAATAGTAGATATGGGAGTTCAAATTGCTATAGTAGTAGGAGGAGGAAATTTCTGGAGAGGTAGAAATGGACATCAAATGGAAAGAACAACAGCAGACTATATGGGAATGTTAGCAACAGCAATGAATGGATTGGCTTTGCAAGATGCATTAGAAGCAAGAGGATTGCATTCAAGAGTTCAAACATCAATAGAAATGAGAGAAATTGCAGAACCATTTATACAAAGAAAAGCAGAAAAACATTTAAATAGAGGAAGGGTAGTAATATTCGCTGGTGGAACAGGGCATCCATATTTTACAACAGATACAGCAGCTGTATTAAGAGCAACAGAAATAAAAGCTGATATAATTTTATTAGGTAAAGCTGTAGATGCAGTATATTCTGCAGATCCTAAAATACAACCAGATGCAATCAAATTTGAAGAAATATCATACTTAGATGTATTAAATAAAGATTTAAAAGTAATGGATTCAACTGCAACAGCAATGTGCAGAGATAATAATATACCTTTATTAGTATTTGGAATTGCTGATCCTGAAAATATAGTAAAAGCAGTAAAAGGAGAAAAAATAGGCACATTAGTATCATAGAATTTAATTTTATATAAGAAAAGAAAGGACTGTGAATCAAAATGGATTATACAAATATAAAAGAAAAAATGGAAAAAACAATAAGTGTATATAATGAAAAATTATCAGAGGTAAGAGCAGGAAGAGCTAATCCTGCAATATTAAATAAAATAAAAATAGATTATTATGGAACACCAACACCTATAAATCAAGTAGCAGGAGTTTCTGTTCCTGAAGCTAGATTAATAGTAATACAACCATGGGATATAAGTGTTTTAAAAGAAATAGAAAAAGCAATTTTGGCTTCTGATATAGGAATAAATCCTAATAATGACGGAAAAGTTATAAGATTAGCTTTTCCAGAATTGACTGAAGAAAGAAGAAAAGAAATTGTAAAAGACATAAAAAAAATGGCAGAAGAAGCTAAAGTAGCAGTAAGAGCTATAAGAAGAGATGGAATTGATGAATTTAAAAAAGAACAAAAAGAAGGAAATATTACAGAAGATGAGTTAAAACAATCAGAAAATGAAATTCAAAAAATAACAGATAAAAATATAGAAGAAATTGATAAGATATTAGAAGCAAAGGAAAAAGAAGTAATGTCTATATAATAAGTCAAGGAGCATAAAATGGAATTTAAAGAAAATCTAAAAATGTATCAAGAAGGAATAAATGAAGAATTAAAAAAATATATAAAGAATAAAGATGTTCCAGAAAAAATATTGAATTCTTCGATGGAATATAGCCTGATGGCAGGGGGAAAAAGATTAAGACCCATTTTAATAGTTGCAACATATGAGATATTTAAAAAAGATATAAAAAAATGTTTACCATATGCAGTGGCTATTGAGATGATACATAATTTTTCATTAATTCATGACGATTTACCAGGAATAGATAATGATGATTTTAGACATGGTAAGTTGACAAATCACAAAAAATATAATGAAGCAACAGCAATATTAGCTGGTGATGGATTATTAAATAATGCATATATAGTGATAAGTGAAGACCTAAAAAAAACAGATTCAAAAGAGATAAAGACTAAAATAAGAGTATTGAATGAGTTTACATTAGCAGTAGATAGAATGATAGCAGGAGAATATGTTGATACTGAATATGAAGGAAAAGAAATTCAAGCAGAATATTTAGATTACATACATGAAAATAAGACAGGAGCATTACTGAAACTTTGTGTTAGAACAGGAGCAATTTTAGCAGAGTGTAAAGAGCAAGACTTAGAAATATTAACAAAATATGCAGAGAAAATAGGATTAGCTTTTCAAATAAAAGATGATATATTATCTGAAGAAGGAAATGAAGAGATTTTAGGAAAACCAGTAGGAAATGATAAAGCAAAAGGAAAATGCACTTATGTGTCAAAATATGGACTAGAAGGAGCAAAAGAAAAATTAAATAAAATAACAGAAGAAGCAATAGAAGAACTAAAAATATATGGAAAAAAAGCAGAATTTTTAAATCAATTAGCTTTCTATATAAAAGATAGGAATAAATAAGGAGAACTATATGGAATTCAATAAAGAATATATGCCTAAGCATATAGCAATTATAATGGATGGAAATAGAAGATGGGCAAGAGCACAAGGAAAACCAGCAAGTTTTGGACATAAAGAAGGAGCAAAAACTTTAGAAAGAATTGTAAGATATGCAAATAAAATAGGTCTTAAGCACATAACAGTATATGCTTTTTCAACTGAAAATTGGAAAAGAGCAGAAGAAGAAGTAAAAGCATTAATGATGTTGCTACAAAATTATTTAGATGAATATGCTAAAAGAGCAGATACAGAAAATATAAAGGTAAAAATATTAGGTGATATTACTCAACTATCGGAAGGAATGCAAAAAAGTATAAAAAAATGTATGGAAAGAACGAAGGATAATACAGGAATAACTTTTAATATTGCTTTAAATTATGGTGGAAGAAATGAATTAATAAGAGCAATAAAAAATATAGCTTTACAGGTAAAAGAAAATAAATTAGATATAAAAGACATTTCTGAAGAAATTGTTTCAGATAATTTATATACTAAAAATCAACCAGATCCAGATTTATTAATAAGAACCAGTGGAGAACTAAGATTAAGTAATTTTTTACCTTGGCAATTAGTATATTCAGAGTTTTTATTTATAGATAAAAATTGGCCAGATTTTGAAGAAGAAGATTTGGATAAAGCAATTATAGAATACCAAAAACGAATAAGAAAATTTGGAGCAAATTAGGATAAAGAAAATTTATATGAAAGGAATATGATATGAATATAAAAAGATTAACTTCTGGCTTACTAGGTTTTCCATTAGTATTGCTTGTACTATTGATAGGAAATAAATATATAGTAGATATAGCACTATCTATAATAGCATTACTAGCAATGGATGAATATTTAAATGCTATATCTAAAGTGTGTAAGCCAGTTAGATGGATAGGATATTTAAGTTGTTTAAGTATAGCAACAGTACACATTATACCTCAAGAGAACCTAAATTTAATAATTACTGTAGCAATTCCAACAATTTTAATAATATTATTTGCTCAAGTCATTGCAACTGAGATGAAGACATCTTTTAAAGATATAGCATATACTTTTTTAGGAATATTTTATGTAGTATTCTTCATGATGTTTTTAGCGATAATAGATGGTATGCAAGATGGAAAAATATTAATTTGGTATGCAATATTTGCTGCTTGGGGAACTGATATATTTGCATATTTTGTAGGATGTAATTTCGGAAAACATAAATTCAGTAAAGTAAGTCCTAAAAAATCAATAGAAGGTTGTATAGGTGGAACTATAGGAGCAGTAGTATTAATGCTTGCTTATACATATTTTGCTAATACATATTGGGAAATGAATTATTCATATATATACATATTAATATCAGGAGTGATTTTGAGTTTAGTAGGCCAAATAGGAGATTTTGCTGCTTCTAGTATAAAAAGATATGTAGATATAAAAGATTTTAGTAATTTAATACCAGGTCATGGTGGTATGTTAGATAGAATAGATAGTTTAATATTTTTAGCACCATTTGCATATGTTTTATTTACATTACTATAATATAGGAGGAAAAATTTGATAACAATTATAATATCAGCTGTAAAAATAATAATTTTACTTGGCTTTTTAATATTTATTCACGAATTAGGTCATTTCATAGTTGCAAAATTGTGTAATATAAAAGTAAATGAATTTGCAATAGGATTTGGACCATTAATTTGGAAAAAACAAGGAAAAGAAACTAAATATTCCTTAAGATTATTACCACTAGGTGGTTTTGTAAGCATGGAGGGAGAAGAAGAAAGATCTGAAGATAGCAGATCTTTTTCAAAAGCAAGTATACCAAAAAGAATAGCAGTATGTATAGCAGGTGCTACTGTAAATATATTGTTTGGTTTAATAATATACTTTATATTAATGGTATCACAAGGTCCATTTGTTTCGAATGAAGTGGATTCAGTATTAGAAAATTTTGTAGCACAAGAAATAGGATTAAAAAATGGAGACAAAATAATTGAAATTGATGGAAAACAAACTAACAATCAAAAAGATATAAAAAATGTATTAGGTTATCAAGATGGAAAAGAGATAAATATAAAAGTTAAGCGAGAAGAAGAAATTTTAGAATATAATATATTACCAACTGCAGTGAATAATAAATATACAGGGATATATTTAGATGAAGAGTGTAAAATTGTAGCTATAGAAAAAGAAAGTCCAGCAGAAAAGCAAGGATTAAAAACAAATGATAAGATTATAAAAATTAATAATGAAGAAATCAATGAAGATACGCAAAAAGTATTAGAAATAATAAATCAAAAAGGTTTAAATACAATGCTAATAACAGTTGAACGAAATAATGAAGAAGTAAATATAGAGTTAACACCAGATTATATACCTACATATTATTTAGGTGCACTATTTAAAATTGCACCAGATAATTTAATAAATAGGTTAATAAATGGTGTAAATGAAACTAATGAATTTATGATTTCAATATTAGATAATGTAAGACAATTATTTACTGGAAAAGTCGGAATAGATCAAATGATGGGACCAGTAGGAATTTCAGAAACAGTTGCTAAAACAGAAGGTGTAAAAGAATTTGTCTATTTATTGGCACTAATATCTTTATCATTGGGGATAACAAATTTATTACCAATACCAGCTCTTGATGGTGGAAAGATATTAATTTTAATAATTGAAGCGATAAGAAGAAAACCATTAAATGAAAAAACAGAAATAAATATTCAGCTAATAGGTTTTTCAATATTAATAGGAATAGCACTCATAGTAACATATAATGATATATTGAGAATATTTTAAAAAATATTTGACAAATAGTAAAATTTAATGGATAATATATTTGAATTTTTACAAAATGAAAAAGCTTTAAGATACGAAGGAGGAATAAAGATGTATATATTTAATAGAATAACGGTAAATCCACAATTACCAAAAAGAATTGAAAAATTATCAGAAATTGCAAATAATTTATGGTGGTCTTGGAATACAGAATATCTTAGATTGTTCCAATCAATAGATAGAGATTTATGGGAACAATCATCTAAAAATCCAGTTAAATTTTTGAAAAATGTATCACAAGAAAGGCTTGAAAAATCAGCAAAAGATATTAACTTTTTAAAAGAATACGATAAAGTTGTAGATAACTTCAATAGTTATATGAATAGTAAAAATACATGGTTTTCAAATAAGTATCCAGATAATAAAAAAGATTTAATAGCATACTTTTCTGCAGAATATGGGCTAGATGAAACAATACCAATTTATTCTGGAGGATTAGGAATTTTATCAGGAGACCATTTAAAATCTGCCAGCGATTTAGGAATACCATTAGTGGCGGTAGGATTATTATATAAACAAGGATATTTTAAACAAAGAATAAATGGATACGGACAACAAGAAACAGAATATAATGGCATTGATTTATATGATTTACCAATAAATCCAGTTAAAGATGAAAATGGAGACGAATTAATAATATATGTAAAATTTCCTAAAAGAAGATTATATTTAAAAGTATGGGAAATAAAAGTAGGAAGAGTAACACTATATTTATTAGATTCAGATATAGAAAAAAATAACGAAGAAGATAGAGATGTGACATTAAGATTATATGGTGGGGATCAAGAAATGAGAATAAGACAAGAAATAGTCTTAGGAATGGCAGGAGTAAGTTTATTGACTAAATATTTAAAATTAAATCCTACTATATATCATATGAATGAAGGACATTCTGCATTTTTAAATTTAGAAATAATTAAAAATATAATAAAGGAAAAACAAGTATCTTTTGATGTGGCTAGAGATATTGCAAGTTCAAAAACAGTATTTACAACTCATACACCAGTACCTGCTGGAAATGACATATTTCCAATATCATTGGTAGAAAAATATTTCAAAGATTTTTGGCCAAGATTAGGATTAACAAGAGAAGAATTTTTAAAATTGGGTATGAAGCCAGGAATAGATTTAGATGATGGATTCAATATGGGAATATTAGCTTTAAAAATTGCAGGAAAGAAAAATGGTGTAAGTAAATTACATGGAGCAGTATCAAGAGAATTATTTAATGAAGTATGGCCTAATATAGCGGCAAATGAATCTCCTATAACTTATGTAACAAACGGAATACACACATGTTCATGGTTAGCACCAAGATTAAAAGAGTTATATAATAAATATTTAATACCATATTGGCAAGATAATATTCATCAAGATTATATATGGGAGAAAATAAAGAATATTCCAGATGAAAAACTTTGGGAAGTACATAAAGATAGAAAAATTAAATTAATAAAATTTGTTAAAGATAGTACAACAGAAAGATTAAGAAGAGCGGGTTATAATTATGAAGAAATAAATGAAATAGTATCAAAATTAAATCCAGATGCTCTTACAATAGGATTTGCGAGAAGATTTGCAACATATAAAAGAGCAACATTAATATTTAAAGATTTAGAAAGGATCACACAAATATTAAATAATCAAAATAGACCAGTTCAAATAATATTTGCAGGAAAAGCACATCCAGCAGATAAAGAGGGTCAAGATTTAATAAAATATATTCACGAAGTTTCAATGATGCCTCAATTTAAAGGTAAAATCTTTTTATTAGAAAACTATAACATAGCAATGTCAAGATATCTAATAAGTGGTGTAGATGTATGGTTAAATAATCCAAGAAGACCAATGGAAGCATCAGGAACAAGCGGACAAAAGGCATCTGTAAATGGAGTTATAAATTTCAGCGTATTAGATGGATGGTGGGCTGAAGGCTATACACAAACAAATGGATGGACAATAGGAACAAATGCTGAATATGATTCATATGAAGCACAAGATATGGCAGATAGTCAAAGTATGTATAGAACTTTGGAAGAAAAAATAATACCTATATATTATGAAAAAGATAAAAATGGAATATCAAAAAAATGGTTAGAAATAATGAAAAATTCTATAATAACTACTGGAGGAAAGTATAGTACAGCAAGAATGTTAGTTGATTATACAAACCAATTATATATGCCTTTATGTAATTTAACAAAAAAATACTATGAAGACATAGATAATGTTGCTGAATATAATTCTTGGAAAAAAGAGTTATATATGAATTGGAAAGATGTAAAAATAACTCAGGTTAATAACTTAGATAATATAACAATAGATGCAGGAAACAATATAGAAGTAGGGTGTGAAGTAGAACTTCCTAATATAGATGTAGAAAATGTTATTGTAGAAGCATATTATGGAAGAATACTTGAAAATGGGGTCGTAGAAGATGTAAATATAATTCCAATGGAATTAGAAGAACAAGATGAAGAAAATAAAAAATATTATTTTACAACTAAAATAAATTTGACAACTGGTGGAAATTATGGTTATACTTTTAGAATAATGCCTAAACATAAGATGTTATTAGAATCTGCAAATTTGAATTTAATTAAATGGGTCACAAAATAAACATATAAAAGTAAAAGAGTGATTTCTCACTCTTTTTTTGTGGCAATAGATGCCTCCAAATCATCAAGGGCCTTTGTAAAAACGTTTAGTGCATAATGACTTGAAAAACCTAAGGAAATATTCAGTTTGTTCTTTGAATAAGCAATGCTTTTCAAAGTGCCGTGTTTAGCAGCAAGTTGCAAAACTTTGCAGATTTCATTACAGCCGTTTTCTTTCTGAAAATACTTAATGGCTGTTTCGAACTTTGGATTTACCAACTTTGGAATTTGTCTCGAGAAAAATTCCAAAGTGAGTGAATATTCCGAAATTTGCCAAGACATAATAATCCTCCTTTAGATGTTTATAATTAAGAGAAATGGATTAAATCTCTTAATAGCAAAGGCATAAAAGTTTATAAGAATAGTATAATACTATTTACATAAAAAATCAATAAAAAATAGAGTAAAAATTTAAAAAACAATTGATATATAGATAAAAATGATATAAAATTATTAAAATAGGAGGTAATCATGAAAATTTCAATAATTTATTCAAGTAATACTGGAAATACAAAAAAAATAGCAGAAATAATAAAAAAAGAATTAGATAGTGAAGATATAATATATTTTGGAAAAGTAAATGAAAAAATTCCTGATACTGATATATATATAATTGGTTCTTGGACAGATAAAGGAAATGCGACAACAGATATAATAGAATTTATAAAAAAATTAAGAAATAAAAAAATAGCATTTTTTGGTACAGCAGGTTATGGAAAAAATACAGAGTATTATAAGATTTTGTTTGAAAGAGTAAAAGCATATATTGATCCTTCAAATCGAATTTTAGGATATTTTTATTGTCAGGGGAAAATGCCAATTCAAGTAAAAGAAAGATATATACAAATGATTACTAAAAATCCAAAAGATACAAATTTAAAAGTGAGTATAAAGAATTTTGATGAAGCATTATCACATCCTAATGATAAAGATTTAAAAAATGCTAGGCAATGGATAAAAAATATTATAAAATCGTATAAGACGAGTTAAAGTTTTTTTAAATAATAATTCAGGGAATACTA
>CALXZW010000041.1 GCA_944393345.1 uncultured Clostridia bacterium | reverse complement strand
GATGCACCAGTAATATTATCAATAGAAACAGGACAAGTAAGAATATACTTTACATTAGGATTAATAATACTAGTAACGATAGCAGGAGGAACGATACTAATTAAGAAATTAGTGATATAAAATTTAGGGGAACACTTATAACAAATTGTTAAAAAAGTGTTCCTTTAAATAAAAAGTAAAATAGAAAATATTGTAAAACTATACAAAATATAGTAAAATAGTATTGCTAAAATGAAAAAGAGGGATAAAAATGTATAAAGAATTTGGAATAAATGAAGAAATAGAACAATTATCAAAAAAAGTAGAAGAAGAAATTAAACCAATATTTGATAAAATAAATAGAATTTGTCAAATAAATAGTTGTAAAGTATTAAATGCTTTTCAAAAATGTGGATTACAAGAAGCACATTTATACTCATCAACAGGATATGGAATAGATGAACCTGGAAGAAATAAAATAGAAGAAATATATGCACATATATTTAAAGCAGAAGATAGTTTAGTAAGAACTCAATTAATATCTGGAACACATGCATTAGCGGTAACGCTTTTTGCTTTATTAAGGCCAAATGATACTTTACTTAGTATATCTGGAGAACCATATGATACTTTGCAAACTGTAATTGGAAATGGAAAAGAACAAAGTAAAAGTTCTTTAAAATCTTTTGGGATAAAATATGAACAAATTGATCTTATAAATAATGAGTTTGATGAAGATAAAATTATGGAAAGAGTAAAAAACAATGATATAAAACTAATAGAAATTCAAAGATCAAGAGGATATTCAACAAGAAAAAGTATAACTATAGAAAAAATAGAGAAAATAATAAAAGAAATAAGAAAAATAAATAATGACGTGATTATAATGGTAGACAACTGTTATGGAGAATTGGTAGAAGAAAAAGAACCAATAGAAGTAGGAGCAGACATAGCAGTTGGCTCACTTATGAAAAACTTAGGAGCAGGAGTAGCAACATCTGGAGCATATATAGTTGGAAAAAAAGAATTAATTGAATTATGTGCAGAAAGATTGACTTCACCAGGAATAGGTAAAGAAATAGGACCTTCATTAAATCAAAATCCGTTATTAATAAAAGGCTTATTTTTTGCACCAAGTGTTGTTGCAAGTAGCTTAAAAACAGCAGTATTTGCAAGTAGAATGCTAGAAAAGTTAGGATATGATGTAGAGCCCAAATATGATGAAGTAAGAGCAGATATTGTACAAACAATAAAATTAGGAACAGAAGATGAGTTAGTAAAGTTTTGTCAAGGAATTCAAATGGGGTCACCAATAGATTCTAATGTTATTCCATATCCAGGAGAGATGGGGGGATATGAAGATAAAGTAATAATGGCAGCAGGTACTTTTACACAAGGATCAACTATTGAATTAAGTTGTGATGGACCAATAAGAAATCCATATATAGCATATATGCAAGGAGGACTTACTTATGATTATGGAAAAATTGGTATTTTAAAAGCAATTCAGCATATGAAAAATAAAGAGGAAAAATATTAGTAGTAGGAATATTATTGTTTTTTTATTATATTAATAGTGTTAATTTTGATTTTGGTTTTGGTTTGACAATTTAGAAGAAAATGTAAAGTCTACCGATAATATAAATTATTTTGAAAAAATAGATTGAAAATAAAATTGAAAAAAGTGAATTATTTATAAATGAAGATTTAGAAAAAACAATAAAAGAATCAGAAGGGAAAGATAATTAAGAAAAAAGGAAAACCAAAACTAAAAATAAACCCAAAGGAGATAATAAAAAAGATAAACAAACTGTAAAAAAAGAAATAGATAAAAATACTAAAACAAAGAATAAAACAAAAAAATCTAGCACAGAGGAAAAATCAAAAAAGCAAACAATTAAAAAAGGTAAATCTGTAAAAAAAGAGGAAGAATAGGTAAATAAAGAAATGAAAGTAGTTGTAATAGGTGGAGGACCAGCAGGTATGATGGCTGCAATTACTGCAGCTGAAAGAGGTCAAAAAGTAATTTTAATTGAAAAAATGAAAACATTAGGAAGAAAACTGCTAATAACAGGAAAAGGAAGATGTAATATTACATCTTCTTTAAGTATGGAGGATTTTATAAAAAATGTACCAGGGAATGGAAAATTTTTATTTAGTGCTTTTAAAAATTATACTAACAAAGATATAATAAGTTTTTTAAAAAGACAAGGACTAGATGTTAAAGAAGAAAGAGGAAATAGAATTTTTCCAATAACAGATAAATCCCAAGATGTTTTAAATTGTTTTATAAAAAGATTAGAGCAGTTAAATGTTAAAATAATATATAATTCAAGAGTGGATGAAATAATAACTGAAAAAGAAGAAGATATAATTAAAGTTATTGGTGTTAAAGTAAATAACAAAATAATCAATGCTAATAAGATAATAATTGCAACAGGGGGAAAAAGTTATCCTCTCACAGGTTCAACAGGAGATGGATATGAGATAGCAAAAAAATTAGGTCATACAATAACAAAAATAAAACCATCATTAGTACCATTAGAAATTGTAGAAAAAAATCAATGTATCGAATTACAGGGGTTAAGCCTTAAAAATGTAGAAATTAAACTAACAGATTCTGAAAGTAATAAAAGCATTTATAATGATTTTGGTGAAATGTTATTTACACATTTTGGAGTTTCTGGACCAATAATCTTAAGTTCATCAGCCCATTTAGTTAGATATAAAGATATTGAAAATAAGTTATTGAATAAAAAAATAAAATTAAAAATAGATTTTAAACCTGCACTTTCAGAAGAAAAATTAGAACAAAGAATCTTAAGAGATTTTGAAGAAATAAAAAATAAACAATATAAAAATAGTTTAAATAAATTATTACCACAAAAATTGATTAATATAATAATTGAAAAAAGTAATATAAATGCAGATAAAAAAATAAACGAAATAACAAAAGAGGAAAGAAAACGACTTGTAAAAATATTAAAAAATTTTGAATTAACAATAAAATCATTTAGAACAATAGACGAAGCTATAATTACAAGTGGGGGAATAGATATAAAAGAATTAAATCCTAAAACTATGGAATCAAAAAAAGTAAAAGGATTATATTTTGCAGGAGAAGTTATAGATGTAGATGCATATACTGGTGGATTTAATCTTCAAATAGCATATTCAACAGGATATACAGCCGGAATGTCTTAATTATAAATATTGTAAAGGTAGGATAATATATGGAAAATTTTGCTACAATTAAAGAAGAGGTTTATGTGGAAATTGTTGAAAAAAAATCAAAATTTATTGCTCATCTATTTCCAGTAGAAAATGTAGAAGAAGCGGAAAATATAATAAAAGAAACTAAAAAGAAATATTATGATGCAAGACATAATTGTATAGCTTATAGAATTGTAGATAAAAGTAAAGTTATAGAAAAAGCAAGTGATGATGGAGAACCGTCAGGAACAGCTGGAGGACCGATGCTTAATATTTTGCAAAAAAATAATTTAGCTAATATATTAGTAATAGTAACAAGATATTTTGGAGGAATATTATTAGGAACTGGAGGTTTAGTACGAGCTTATTCTGATAGTTTAATAAAAGCAATAGAACTAAGTACAAAAGTAGAAAAATGTTTGGGGACAGAATTAAATGTTTATATTAAATATACATATTATGAAACATTTAAGCATTATTGCAAAAAAAACAATATAAATATTGTAGATTCTCAATATTTAGAAAATATTGTATGTAAAATTCAAGTTACAAATAATATAAAGGAAAAAATAATTAAAGATTTTGAAATAAAAAATATTAATTTAGAAAAGATGGAATTTTTATCTGAAAAATATATAAATAAAGTATAACAAAAATTACTTTTTGTAAATAAATGGAAAAAATTACCAAAAAACTATTGCAAAACCTAAAATAAAATATTATAATTCGAAATGTAAAAAATTTACAGTAATATTTTAGGAGGTAAAAATGAGAGAAAAAATAGCAGTTTTAATAGCAGATGACAATCAAGATTTTAGTCATACATTGTCTTCATATATTAATAGTCAAGAAGATATGGAAGTAATAGCAATAGCTAAAGATGGTGAAGAAGCGGTTAATATGATTACAAATACTAGACCAGATGTAGTATTGTTAGATGTGATTATGCCACATTTAGATGGGTTGGGAGTATTAGAAAAGATAAATATGATAAAGATGGAAAAAAAGCCAATATATGTAATGCTTTCAGCAGTGGGACAAGATAAAATTACTCAAAAAGCAGTTGGATTAGGTGCAGAATATTATGTGGTAAAACCATTTGATATAGAATTATTAATAAAAAGAATTAGAGAAATTAAATTTTTTAAACCAAATCAAGAATCACAAAATTTTATAACTAAAGAAGTAAAACCTAAGTATATAGAGGTTCCAAAAGAAAATATGAATAAAGGAGAAAATTTAGAAGCATTAGTTACTAATGTAATACATGAAGTTGGAGTACCAGCACATATAAAAGGTTATCAATATTTAAGAGAAGCAATAATGATGGTAATAAATGATATAGATGTAATTAATCAAATTACAAAAAGTTTATATCCACAAATAGCTCGTAAATTTAAAACAACACCATCAAGAGTAGAACGTGCAATTCGCCATGCAATAGAAGTAGCATGGGGAAGAGGACAACAAGAAGCAGTAGAGAACATATTTGGCTACACAATTTCTGCAAGTAAGGGAAAACCTACAAATAGTGAATTTATAGCAATGATTGCTGATAAATTAAGATTAGAATTAAAGAGTGCATAGAATTTGTAAAGCACATAGAAGCGGAATAGATGTAAAGCTGGGAAAAATAACCACAAAACCTATAAAGGGGATAAAAATACGTATGGAATTTAGTGAAAAATTTGTTACTAAACTAATAAATGAAATAAAGTTAAAACTATAAACTTTTATTATTCATTGGTTCATGTTTTGAATATTTATACATGAATTGGTATGTATTACTTCAAATATGAGCCTTTCTATATTTTTAAAGTCAGCATATATCTTTTTGATTTTTTTGTAATGCTATTTTTGTACCAGATCTATTATCTAGATTTGATAAATTAAATACTATCTTTCTAATAATTGCTAAATTATTTATTACATTTCCTATTCTATTTTTTGAATGAGATTTATCTAAAATTACATCTAATTTCTAATATAATCTACATTCTAGATTACAATGTTTTTTAATTTCTTTTTCTAATCTATCTATATCTATTTTAAAATCTATTATATAATAATTATCTGTTATACTGCTTTCATCTTCTATTGTTTTTTCCAACCTTATATATGTAATGGCTTTGATTGTTTCCTACTTTTTCTTATCTTTTATAGTATTTATAGCATAACTCTATTAAAGTCTTTTTAGAATAATATTACTTTTCTATAAATAAACTTTTTGGACTTATATTGCCTAAAAAAGAATAGTTTATCGTAATTATAATTGTACATAATAACAACGTTAAGAGATATTGTTATTTCATAATAATAAATTACTACTAAAAAGAAATAGATTGTATATTTACATATAGTTTGAGTAAAACACAAGGAACTATCAAATATTAGAATAAAAAAATAAAGATGATGGAGATGTTATATTAATGGATAGAGAATAGAAGGGCAATTTAAAATTAAAAAGTTTTTTAGTTTAGAGTTGGAAAATATAAAAATTTTTGAAAAATAAATAAAATTAAAATCATTTTATTTTCAATATTTCACTAAAAAAGAGTAAAAATTTTTCGCAATAAAAAATATAGAAAAATCAGGAAATATATGATAAATAAAATGTTGGATAGATATAAAATAAGAGATAAATATTATCATATAATAGTAGATGGAACAGGATTAGCAATAAGTAGGAAAAATACAATAAAAATTGTATAGTAAAGAATAAAACAGATAAAAATGGAAAAGAGAACCAAGAATATGGTACATATGTATTAGAAGCAAAATTAGTAGTAGGAGAAATGGTATTTAGTATAGGTAGCAAATTTGTAGAGAATGAAGATGAAAATGTATCAAAACAAGATTGTGAGATAAATGCATTCAAAAGGTTAGCAAAGAAAATAAAAGATGAATATCCAAGATAAAAAATAATAGGAGCAGATGCATTGTATGAAAGTAAGCTAATTGAACTTTTAATAAAAAAACAGGTTACCTGTGGAGAAGTAATCCATAAAATCAAGTAATTACTATTTATTACCAAGCAATATCAATAAAATTATAAAAATTAAAATTTACTCTTTTTACTGTCAATATTTACATAAATTTGACATAATTAATATATAGTAGTATAATATATATATACTAAAGTTAAGGGAGTGATGTATATGGCAATAACTTCACAACAAAAATTAAACACTTTAAAAAAGTTTCAGAGAACTGATGGGAGTGTCCAAACAAAATATAATACTATAGCTAAAGAATATCAAATTAAAAAAGGAATATATAAATCAAGTAAGACAAACTATGATATTGCTTTAAATGAATTATATTATGCTAAGGAAAATTTATCTCAAGCACCATTAACACAAAAAATAAAAGCATATAAATCTGTAAAAAAAGCAAAATTAAAACTAAAACAAGCCAGAGCACAATACCAACTTGATAAAGAGCAGTATAAACAAAAATTAAAAGAATTTAGAGCATTAAAAAAAGAAATAAGGGAACAATATAAAAATCATAAAAATTATGCTAAATTTTTCTTAAGAGTCAAAGAAGCTCAAAAAGCAGGAATACAATTACCAGATGACATATTAAATGAATATAATAAACAAAAACAAGAGTATTTATCATCTTCTTATTCATATTCTCAAAATGGTCCTAACAGTTATTTGTCAGCTCCTAATACTAAATATAGCAAAGATGTATACAATTTAATATGGCAAAATCGAAAAGAAAAAATTGCTGACAAAATAAATGAGATAAAAACACAATCATTTAAACCAAGAGAAAGATAGTTGAATTAAATAATATAAAATTTATATCTAAGTACTTTAAATTATTAAATAATTTAAAGTACTTTTTTTACGAAAAAACTTTGTTATGTCGTATATTTTTAAAATTTCTAAGTGGTGAGTAAAAAATATTTGAAAATAAATTAGAAAAATTATATACAACAATGTAAAATGTTTTTTAATGGAAGAAAATTTAAAGATAAAGTAAAATATGAAATAATAAATATATGGAAGGTAAAAATAATTTATACAAACAGTATAAATTGCAGGAGTTTAATACTTAAATTAATGATTTTGTATTTTTTATCAGTTTTATTTTACAATTTACAGTAGTTCGAATATTAATTTTTAATTTGACTAGAAAAGAAGTAGCGTTAAATATATATACATTATATAAAATTACTTTTTATAAATTAAGAATACATTGGCTTAATCTAATAATGGATTAGCACATATATTAGTAAAAATCAAATTGTTTTTCTAAAATAAAAGTCAACTAGTTGATTTTTAGAGCTAACATTACTATTTAGTTATTAAAATTATATCAATAAATATTTGAAAAGTAATTGTTTTCACATATTTATGAAATAACATATTTTGATAGAAAAAATTAAAAATTATAAAATTTTTTTATTAAAAATTATAAAATTTTTTTATAATATATACAATATAATTTTAATATGATAAAATTATATTGAAATTTAAAAGGAGGGAAAATAATGAAAACAAAAGTACTATCAAAAGTAATAATTAGTTTAGTAATTGTAATTTTAATTTTAGGAGGTATATTAGCATATTTATACTTTTTTACAGATGTATTTAAATCAAATAGCCAATTATTTTTTAAATATTTAGGACAAGTCGTAGAAAAAGATGGTTTTATAGATGAAAAATTAATTAATTATACTAAGAAGAAACAAGAATCAAAATACGAAGATAATGGAAAATTTTATGTTGAGATGAATATGAACGAACTAGATGAAGACTTAGTAAAGGGAGTAAATAATTTTAATATCCAATTTTCGGGAACAGTAGACAATATAGAAAAAGAGACACAACAAGATATATTTTTAAATTATTCTGATGATGTTAATTTTCCTATAAAATATAAATATGCAAATGAAACTGTTGCACTTCAAACAGATTATGTTTCAAACAAATATATAGGAATAAAAAATGAAGGTTTAAAAGAATTCGCACAAAGTTTAGGTATTGAAGATTTAGAAAATATTCCAGATAAAATAGAGATATCTGAGCAGATAGATGATATTAGTTTTACAGATGAAGAAAAGCAACAAATATTTAATAATTACAAAGTTTTATTTGAAAATAGATTTAAAGAAGAACAATTTAAAAGAAGTGAAGAAAATGGTACAATTAATTATTCATTAACAATATCAAATCAAGAATTAAAAAATTTTATAATAACATTTTTGGAAACTTTAAAAAATGATTCTATTATAATACCAAAAATAGAAGAAAAATTAAAAGAAATAGATTCAGAATATGATGAGGAAGAATCAATTCAAGAAAGTATACAAAATATTATAGAAGACTTAAATAAAAGACAAGTAGAAGAAGGAAATATAACTATAATAGTATCTCGACTAGATAAACAATTAATAGGAATAGCAATAAAAAATGAAGAATTTGAAAGTAAGATAGAAAAAATACAAAATCAAGATCAGCTAACATATAAATTTGAAATGAATATAAAGAATAAAGAAACAGAAGAAAGTATGAAAACACTATTAACAGCTAATTTTATAGGTTTAGAACAAATGGAAAGTATAAAAGAAACTTATCAATTGGGAATATCAATAAATGAAGATTCACAAGAACAAACTGTAAAATACACATTAGAAAATACTAATACTTTTAACGATGATATTAACATAGAAGATTTTAATGAAGAAGAAATAGAAGTTTTAAACAATTACAATGGAACACAAATATCAAATCTTTTGACAGCAATAGTAGAAAGAATAATAGAAGTAAATAATGAACAAATGGAAGAAATAGGATTTAGTGATTATGGCAATCCGATTATATATTCTAATCCGGTGGGATTAAATGCAGCAATTATGGCTAATAATTTTGTAGATGCAATGGAAGAAAGTCAAAATGAAATGAGTAGTTTAGAAAAATCAACTTTTAATAATAAATTTATAAAATATGAAGGTATACAAAGAGGAACAACAGTAAAAGTTTTAATAAATGAAATAATTGCTTCAAATTTACAAGACTCAAATAGTGTAAGAGTTAGTGGCGATATTCAAACTGGAAATGATGATACAGATTTATCTACACAAGATATAGATAGTTCTTCAACATATAACGTAGAAATAAAATATGATTTAGATGGATACGTTAATGAGATTGTTATAACTGAACAAAATTAAAATATAACAGCAATCTACTCAATAAAAGGCAATATTGACAAGAATTTAAAATATGATGAAAAATGAAAAAAGCTCATATAATTATGAGTTTTTTTGTTGCTCGTTTTTCATAAATAAAGTAAAATCTTTAAGAAATTTAAGACCTTCTATGATTTCAAATTCGTCATAGTCCTTTAAATATTCTTGTGTTTTATTAATAACATTATCATCAATACCATATAAAATATAATCTGCAGAATGTCCACTTAAATTTCTAAGTTTTCTAATGCTTCTGTAAACTAAATTACCTTTTCCTTCTTCGACTAATCCTAAAAATTGTCCGGAAACTCCAATAAGTTTAGCAAACTGAGTCTTATTCATCTTTAATTCATTTTCTCGAATATGTTTAATTCTTTTACCACGTTCGACTTGTTCTAATTTTTCTAGTTTTATTTCATCTTCACTTATTTTTAGTTTCATATAAATCCCTCCAATTAAACAATTATATTAAAATAATACAATATATAAAAAACAAAGACATAGAAAAAAATCATAGAGAAATATAGAAAAATATAGCGAAATATGGTATATTGTGAATAAAAAAGAGGAAAGAGGGATTCTTATGGATGTAAAACCTATGAAGATATTAATTTTAGAAGATGATAATACTGATTGTAATAACTTTATTAATTCTGTAAAAAATAGGCAAGACATAGAAATTATAGCAATAACAGATTCAGATATAGAAGCATTAAGATATGTAAAATTAAAGCAACCAGAAGGTATAGTATTAGACCTAGAGTTAAATAATAGTACGACAGGCAATACAGATTCCTTAGACTTTCTAGAAAATATTAAGAATTTAAAATTAAATTATCAACCAATAATTATAGTAACAACACATATAAATTCCAAAAGAACTTATGAGATATTGCATAGAAAGGGTGTTGATTTAATATTATATAAAGACCAACCTAAATATTCAGCAGATCAAGTTTTAAACAAATTTATAACTTTAAGAAAAACTGCACCAATTAAAAAGTTAAATCCAATTGAAGAATTACAAGAAAATGAAAATAGAATATCAGATATAATTGATAATGAATTAGATTTAATAGGAGTGTCAGCAAAATTAAAAGGAAGAAAATATATACATGATGCAATATTATATCTTATACAAAACGAAAATAGTGATATAAATGTTATACAATATTTGACAAAAATACATAAAAAATCAGGAAATACCATAACGAATGGAATACAAAACGCTATTATACATGCTTGGAGAGTATCAGCAGTCGAAGATTTAATGTTATATTATAAAGCAAAAATTGATTATCAATCAGGTGTTCCAAC
>CALXZW010000040.1 GCA_944393345.1 uncultured Clostridia bacterium | reverse complement strand
ATCATTTGATGCAGTTATTATATTATCTGATAAGAAATAAACACATACATTGTATTCTAATAATTTTCTAGTATAAAACAAGCTATCAATAGTATCACGTGAAAATCTTGAAACTTCTTTTGCTATAACTAAATCAAACATTCTTTTTTCACCATCATTTATCATTTGCATAAATTGTTCTCTTTTCAATGAAGTAATCCCACTTATACCTTCATCTACATAGCCACGAATAAAAGTCCAGTTATCATTTTTTTTTATATAATTCTCAAAAAAATCAACTTGATTTTCCAACGAGTTAATTTGCTCTTCTTTTTCTGTTGATACTCTCGCATAATACACTACTTTTAGGGGTAAATCAAAAATAGTTTTTCCTAATGCAAATTTTTGCTTTATTTCATATAAAGTCATTTTTCTCCCTTCCTAAACTATAAAATTATGTTAAAATTATATCTACTTTTTATTTTCAATAAATATCATTTTATTAAGTTTTCTATTAGTTTCTTCGTAAAGATATTTAGAAATAATATTTTTATTATATAAAATTTTATTTATACTTACTTCTAATTTTAATTTTAAAATTCTTTCATTCATATCTTTCACCTATATATGTTTATTTGAAAATAACTTGTCTAATTACTTTAGGATTATAAATTTATTTTATCTAAAATATTTGTTTTTAGTGTCTATCTTCTTTTTTTCTATTATTTATTTATATCAGCACTTGAATTTTATGTAAAATGTTGATATAATGTATTTAGCAAAAATTTGAACTTAGTCTAATTATTAAAAATGGAGGTATTAGATTATGGGAAACAACATACGGATAGTATCTGACATCAAACTAGCTGATGCTATAACTCATTCAGGTACATTCCATGCTGATGATGTTTTAGCAACAGTAATACTAAGCTTTATCTATCCTAATTTAGTTTTGGCAAGAATACCCAGTTTTTCTAGCAAAATAAAAACAAATGCCATTGTTTTTGACATTGGTCATGGAAAATTTGATCATCATCAACCTGGCGGAAATGGATTTCGCAAAAATGGTATTCCATATGCTTCTTCTGGGCTTATCTGGAAAGAATTTGGACACAAAATTGTTTCTAATGATTATGTATGGAATGCTGTGGATGAAGAGTTAATCCAAGGAGTTGATTACTCAGATAATGGTATATATATCCCTAATGTTCCATTAAACAAGAGTATTCCAATTTCGAGATTAGTCTCTTTATTTAATCCTGTGTGGAACGATATTGATATTGATTCTAACACAGCATTTTTACAAGCAGTAGATTTGGTTCGTACTATCTTAAGAAAAGTAATTGATAGTGCCGAATCTAAAATGAAAGCTATGGCTATTGTTTCTGACAAAATTTCTAATACTACAAATCATTTTTTAGTATTGGAAAAATTTATGCCTTGGCAAGAAGCAATTTTAACCTCTCAAAATCCCAAAGCTGAAGATATTTGCTTTGTGATTTTCCCATCTAATAGAGGAGGATATAATTGGCAATGTGTTCCTACAGAGCTTAGCTCATTTGAACCTCGAAAATCCGTTCCTTTGAATTGGAGAGGACTCCATGGTTCAAAGTTAAGAGATGTAACTGGAATTCATACCGCTAATTTCTGCCATAAAGATGGCTTTATCGGCGGAGCTCAAACATTAGAAGATACCATAAAAATGGTTGAAATGGTACTCAATAATTAGACAAACAAAAAGCAGAGTCTACATTGTAGATTCTGCTTTTTGTTTGTCACTTTCCTTTACTTATTTCATCAAAAGCCTCCCTCAAACCGCTTTCTTCAAAAATCAACTCAAATTTTATGTTTTCGCCATAAAATCTTTTAGTGAGTTCAAAGACTTTGGCCAATGTAGCAATCTGATGTAATCTAAAATTTTGTAACACTTTTTCATATCTACATATGAATTGTGTTACATTTATATCCGGAACATCAAGTTCTACCTCTTGGTCTATGCATTCTATATCCAAACTTCCGTCTGAATATACAAACAATATAACCTTTTGACATTCATCTAGTCTTTGACGAATGTCGGCCAAGTCTTTTTTCTTGTCAGAAATTCTTTTAGACAATTCTGACATTTCAGAAGCCCTTTGATTAAAGTTCTCACTAAGTCGTATTATCTCCTTTCTATTTGTGTCAATTTCTGAATATAATCGACATAGTTTCCTTCTGATTTCTTTTAACTTTCCAACGATTTCCCGCCTTTCTGCGCATTTTCCTTTATGTAAGTTTTCTAAGCGAATAATTTCATCACTTAGAGCCTTTTCTTCTGCTTTAAGTTCTTCACATAAAGAAACTTTTGTTACTTCAATAGGTATCTCATATTGTCTAGTCTCTGGAACTGCTTTTTCTCCTTCTTTTTTCGTTCTTGCCTTCTTGTCATTTCGTGACAAGGTGGTTTTAAAAACACGATACTCTCCAGGAGTAATTTGCTTTATAAGTTCATACAACTCTTCCTCATTTTCCAGTCCATACCGCTCAACAAGTTCTGCGGTTGTTGTTCCTCTTTTTACCATAACATGCAAATCTTTAGACGTGATTTTCATTGTTCGCTCTCCTCACATTTCATAATAATAACATCAATCTCAGAAATAGCTCTGCTTATTCCTGCTTTGACATCATCAATTTCTGCTAGTACCTTTCCTACATCGACATTAAAAGTCTCCGCTTCTTTCTTCAAATAGTGGCTTGAAGAAGTTTTTACAACTTGTAAAAGATCTTCTCTTTGAACCCCATTTTGCTTTGCAATTTCTTCCAAATATTTGTACACAGTTACAGAACTTACCCCAAAGATATTAGCAATTTCAGAAATTGTCATACCTTTTTTATGACAATCCATAAATCCCTTCATCATCTGGTAAACTCTCTCACTACATGTTCGCCTACTCAAAAGAATTCCTCCTTAAAAATTTTTATAGAGTTTTTTCTACTGACCTTAATATATAATATAGCACATTTTTTATGTAAAGTCAAATTTCGTATTATTGTAAAAACTATCCTAAACTTTTTATTACATACTACCCTATTGTCATTTCTATGTGCATGGGATTTGGTTGTAATGCTGCTGGTGTAACAGGCTGTAGGATAATACAATCTCCAAGAGAAAGACTTATTGCCATACTCACAAACAATTTTGTACCTTGTAATCGGAAGATTTCCTTTTCTTATTTCAATCGCTACTATTTTTATTGCTGGAAATGTTAGCAGTTTAAAAGGATCTTTAATATCAACACTTGCAGTATTATTAGTTATATTATTAGGAATCTTTATGACTTTACTAATTTCAAAAATTTTATCCAAAACAATTTTGAAAGGTTTTCCATCTTCTTTTGTTTTAGAACTTCCCCCTTATAGAAAACCGCAAATAGGTAGTATTATAGTTAGATCCATTTTTGATAGAACATTATTCGTATTATCTAGAGCAATTAGTGTTGCTGCTCCTGCTGGTTTAGTAATTTGGGGATTAGCTAATATTTGTATTGATGGTAATAGTTTATTAAGTATAATTGCAAATTCTCTAAATCCATTTGCCAAACTAATGGGATTAGATGGTTATATCTTAACTGCTTTTATTTTAGGTATTCCAGCAAATGAAATTGTCCTTCCTATTATTCTTATGTCATACTTGGGAAATGGATCTTTAGTTGATTTAGAAAATACATTTGAAATTGGGAATATTTTAATTCAAAATGGTTGGACTTTATTAACAGCAATCAATGTTATGATTTTTACTTGTCTTCATTTTCCTTGTACTACTACTTTGTTAACTATAAAAAAAGAAACCAATAGTTGGAAATGGACCTTTTTAAGTTTTGCTATTCCTACCTGTTTAGGCATTATTACCTGTATGTTTACTACTTTTATAGCACAAATTATCCCTATAATGACTTAATGATTTTTTTAAGTCTTATAGGGACTTTTCTAGATATTTCCAGATTTTATATCTTGAACAAATTTATCTTTTATTTCTGTAGGCAATAATATTATTTCTTTTACTTTTTCTTTTGATATTATCTCTGGTATATATTTTCCACTATCAATATATTTAGGATCATTTGAAAATTCTGGTCCTTCTCCTGTTCCAAATTTTCCATCTATATATTTACAAAGAAAAAAATATTCTTTTTGATTAAACTTTTCTGATTCCATTTCATATAATTTTTTTATAACTTCTACATTTATTCCAAATTCTTCTTTTATTTCTCTTATTACTCCATCTTCAAGTGTTTCTCCTTCTTCTAAACCTCCGCCCGGAAATGTGTAATATTCTTGATAGTCTTTTCTTTTTATTACTCCCACTCTATGCATAAGTGCATAACCATCGCCCATTGGAATAATTCCTGCTACTCTGATTCTTTCCATACTGTTCTCCTTTCTCCATTTTTATAAAATTACATTTTCTTTTCCTAATATATTTTCAAAAATTTCTAAAATTTCATCTGTTAAATAGATTGCACCACAACCTTTTAATTCTTTTTGTACTTTTACTTGAACATTTATATTATTTTTATCTCCACTAAAATACTTTATTGCTCCTCTTAATTTTTCTTTTTGTTCTTCATTAGAATTTGTTATATCTAATGTTAATATCTTTTGTTTTTGTTCTTCAAAATTTGTTATTTCATTTGCAATTATTGTTGTTGCAGAATCTTCTTTTATACTTAACCTTCCATTAACAATTACAATATTTTCTTCAACTAAACTTTGACTTGACTTCATATATGCACTTTCGAATACTATTATTTCCACTATTCCATATAAATCTTCTATTGTTACAAATGCCATTATTTTATTATTTTTAGTATATTTCTTTTTTATTGATGATATTATTCCTGCATATTTTACATTTTGCCCATCTTTATATTTAGGAATTCTATTTTGGTTTATATATTCATCTTGTTCGTTTATATTTGTTTGCATTTGTTCATCTAATTCTCTTAATTCTTTTGAACTTATATTTGTTTCATTTTCAATTTGTGTTCTTAGCTTTTCTAATGGATGTCCAGAAATATATATTCCGAGCATTTCTTTTTCCAATGCTAGTAACTCTTTATTAGCTAATTCTTCATATTCTTCAAATACATATTTTTTTTCATTTAATTCTTCTTTTTGTTCTTCTGAACCTAATTCAAACATTGTGACTTGACCTTCTAGACCTTTCTTTTTTCCTGACTGTATTGTATCTATTATGTTTTCAAAAGATGCTAAAAGTGTTGCTCTTGTTTGTTCAAATTCATCAAATGCACCTGCTTTTATTAAACTTTCGATACATTTTTTATTTACCGCTTCATCTGATATTCTTTCACAAAAATCTGTAAAACCTTTATAATTTCCATTTTTTTCTCTTTCTGCCACTATACTATTTACAGGATTTGTTCCTACATTTTTTATGCTTCCTAATCCAAATCTAATTTTAGGCAATTCCTTTTCATTATTAAATTCTGTTGTGAATTTAGTATAACTTTTATTTATATCTGGCTTTAATATTTCTATTCCTAAAGATTTACATTCTTCTACATATTGAGGAATTTTGTCTAAGTTTCCTAAAAAACTATTTAATGTAGCTGCTATAAATTCTGCTGGATAATATGCTTTTAAATATGCAGTCCTATATGCTACTACTGCATAACATGCTGCATGTGATTTGTTAAAAGCATATTTAGCAAATTCTGCCATTTCATCAAATATTTTATCTGCAGATTTACTATCGATTCCATTTCTTATGCATCCTGGTACAATTATATTTCCTTCTTCATCTACTTGCCCATTTATAAAAATTTCTCTTTCTTTTGCCATAACATCAAGTTTCTTTTTTCCCATTGCTCTTCTTACTAAATCTGCTCTACCTAGTGAATAACCTGCTAAATCACGAACTATCTGCATAACCTGCTCTTGATAAACCATACATCCATATGTAACATTTAATATTGGCTCTAAACTTGAATGTGTATATTCATTATGTCCTGGATTTTGTTTTCCTCTTATATATCTTGGAATTTGATCCATTGGACCAGGACGATATAAAGAAACACCTGCTATTAAATCTTCTAAGCAGTCTGGTTTTAGTTCTTTCATAAAATTTGTCATACCCTGTGACTCAAATTGAAATATTCCACAAGATTTTCCTTCTTGCCATAATTTGTATACCTTCGGATCTGACATTTCTTTATCTATTTTTACTTCTATTCCTCTATTATTTTTTACCATATCAACTGTATCTTGAATTACTGTTAAAGTTCTTAAACCTAAGAAATCCATTTTTAACAAACCTAATTCTTCCAATGTTGTCATTATATATTGCGTTGATATTTGCCCATCTCTAACATATAGTGGTACATAAGTATCTACTGGCTCTTTTGTAATAACAATCCCACAAGCATGTGTAGAAGCCTGTCTTGGCATTCCTTCAAGTCCCATTGCTATATCTAATATTTTTTTAGTTGTTTCATCATTCTCGTACATTTGATTTAATTCTTTATTTTGTTCTAATGCTTTTTTTATTGTTATATGTAATTCATTAGGTATCATTTTTGCCAATGTATCTGCTTCTGAATATGGCACATCTAAAACTCTTGCAACATCTCTAATTACCATCTTAGCTGCCATAGTTCCAAATGTGATAATCTGTGAAACATGATCATAACCATATTTGTTGGAAACATATTCAATAACTTTATTTCTTTTTTCATAACAAAAATCCACATCAAAATCCGGCATGCTAATTCTTTCTGGATTTAAAAATCTTTCAAAAAGTAAACCATATTTCATCGGATCAATATCTGTAATTTCAATTGCATATGCAATAATTGAACCTGCACCAGAACCACGTCCGAGGTCCTACTGGAATATTATGTGTTTTAGCATAATGTATAAAATCCCATACTATTAAGAAATAGTCTACATATCCCATTTTCTTTATTACACTTATTTCATATTCTGCTCTATCTAAAATTTCTTTACTTGGATTTTCTCCATATCTATTTTTTATTCCATCATCACAAAGTTTTTTAAAAAAATCATAATGAGTTGCATATTCTTCTGGTACATCATAATTTGGTAATATTGTATGTCCAAATTCAAATTCCACATTACATTTTTCAGCAATTTTTACTGTATTTTCTATTGCATCTGGAAATGCACTAAAATATTCAGTCATTTCTTCTGGTGATTTTACATAAAGTTCATCTGTATCAAATTTCATTCTATCAATATCACTCATTCTTTTTCCTGTTTGAATACATAATAGCACTTCATGATTATATGCATCTTCTCTTTTTAAATAATGTGCATCATTTGTTGCTACAATTGGTATATCTAATTTTCTTGCTAATCTTATCAATTTTTGGTTTGCTAATACTTGTTCTTGAATTCCATTATTTTGAATTTCTATATAATAATCATCTTTAAAAACATTCTTGTGCCATAATGCTATTTCTTCTGCTTTTTCATTTTCACCATTTAATAGAGCTTGATTTACCGCTCCTGCTAGACAAGCACTTAAACAAATTAAACCTTCACTATATTTTTCCAAAATTTCTAAATCAATTCTTGGTTTATAATAATATCCATCTACAAATCCTAAGGATACTAATTTACTTAAATTTTTATAACCTTCATTATTTTTTGCTAATAAGATTAAATGATAATATTTATTGTCTATATTAGGTTCTTTATCAAAACGACTTCTAGGAGCTACATATACTTCACATCCAATTATTGGCTTTATTCCTTCTTTTTTACATGCTTTATAAAAATCTATTGCTCCATACATTACTCCATGATCTGTAATTGCAATAGCATCCATACCAAGTTCTTTTGCTCTTACTGGTAAATCTTTTATTCTATTTGCACCATCTAATAAACTAAACTCACTATGTATATGCAAATGTACAAATTTCGACATTTTTCTTCCTCTTTCTTTTTTGCTTGATTATATCACCTTTTGTTTTTTAGTTCAATGTGATTTTATCCATTTTTCTTTGAATAATTAATTTTATCCATACTTTAACTAAATACCAATAAAAAATATATTAATATAAAAGAAAAAATACAAGATTTTTAATTCTTGTATTTTAAATTCTTTCATTCCCTTTTGATTTTAAATCTCTATCTTCTATATTCTCTCTATCTACATCTATATTCTCTCTATCTTCCAGATTTTCTCTATCTACATCTATATTCTTTCGATTTTTATTATTTCCTTTTTTTGTAATCTTTTCTAAGATTTTAGATAATTTTTCTATTTCAAAATTTGCTTCATTAAAGGCTTTTCTTATTTCATCATTTTCTTTGTTTTCTGGAAATTCATTTTTTACATTATTTTCCCAAAATTCCTTTATTAAACTTCCCATATTATTCTTAAGTCTAACTTAAGTTTTCACCTCTCTTATTTATAAAACTAAATATCTATATTTAGTTTACCATAAAAGCTCATAAAAATCAAGGTTTTCAACCAATTTATTTTTTGATTATATATTTTTTATTACTACTAAGCCTAAAAAATGTCAAAAAGTATCCACAATTAGTTATAAGACTTCTTATTGCTACCTTTTTATATATTAACAAGTTCTTTGAAATAATATATCCATTGTTTTTTACATGTCTCTAATACGGACTAAACAAAAATTAAAAGTACTTATATAAAAATAAGTACTTTTGTATTTATAATTATTCTGCTGATTCTTCTGTTTCAGGAGCTTCATAAGCTTCTAATATAGCTTTTTGAATTTTCTCTCTTGTTTCAGCATTGATTGGATGAGCTATATCTTTGAATTCTCCGTTTGGAGTTTTCTTGCTTGGCATAGCTATAAACAATCCGTTTTGACTTTCGATAACTTTAATATCATGTACTGCAAATTCGTTATCGAATGTTACAGAAGCAACAGCTTTCATTCTGTTCTCTGAATTTACTTTTCTTAAACGTACATCTGTGATTTGCATTTTGGTGCACCCGCCTTCCTTAAGTTTTTATTATTTTGTACATATATGTTTAATCTTATGTACAATTATATTATTCTCCAAAAAAAAACTTTTTCCTTCTTTTTTTTACATTTTTTATTATATTTTTAATTTTGCTTTTATATATTAATATTTTTTCCAGCATTTACGATTCTATTTGTAACATTTTTATATTTTTTTTCATAAATTTATTATATCTTTTGTTTAAAAAGTCTTGAATTTTGCACTTTATAATTATATAATTGTTCTGTTATTTACAAGGGAGTGTTTTAAATGCCAAATATAGATAATTTAAGAAAATATAAAAATATACATATGATAGGAATTGGCGGTGTAAGTATGAGCGGAATTGCCGCAATTCTAAAAAATTGGGGGTTTCATGTTACTGGCTCTGATTGGTCAGAATCTGAAAATACACTAAAACTTAAGCAAGATAATATTAAAGTTTCAATTGGTCACAACTTAGAAGATGTAGCAAATTCTGATGTTGTGGTTTATTCTGCTGCTATAAAACAAGATGATCCAGAAATGTTAGAAGCCAAGAGACTAAGTATACCTACAATAGAAAGAGCAGATTTTTTAGGCGAGCTTACTCGTTGTTTTAAAGATACAATTTGTATATCAGGAACTCATGGAAAAACTACTACTACATCTATGATTTCTTTATGTTTTATTGAAGCTTTGGAAAATCCTAGTATTCAAGTTGGTGCTTTTTTGAAACAACTTGATGGAAACTATTTAGTAGGTAAAAGTGAACATTTTATTATTGAAGCATGCGAATATGTTGAAAGTTTTTTAAAATTTAGTCCTAAAGCAGAAGTTATTTTAAACATAGACAATGATCATCTAGATTATTTTAAAACTTTTGAAAATATAAAAAATGCTTTTATAAAATATGTTAAACTTCTTCCAGAAAATGGTCTTATTATTTTAAATGGTGATGATACTAATTGTTTAGAATTAACAAATTATACCAAGGCAAAAGCAATAACTTATGGAATAAATAATAAAAATGTAGATTTTTATGCAGATAATATAATTTTTGATGATGATGGTTTTCCAGAATTTGATGTTTACTATAAAAATTCATTTTATGAAAAAATTAAACTTTCTGTTCCTGGTATTCATAATGTATTAAATGCTTTGGCATGCATAAGTTTATGTCATGCATATAATATTGATAAAAAATTCATAAAATCTGCTTTACTTAAATTTACAGGTGCTCATAGAAGATTTGAATTTAAAGGAAAAATCAATAATATTGCTAGTGTTTACGATGATTACGGTCATCATCCAACAGAAATAGTTGCTACTGCTAAATCATTGATGAATAAAAAATATAATAAATCTTGGGTTATTTTCCAACCTCATACTTATAGTAGAACTAAAAAATTATTAAATGATTTTTCTAATGCTCTTATTAATTTTGATAATATAATTATTTTAGATATTTATGCTGCAAGAGAAAAAAATATTTATGATATTTCTTCTAAAGATTTAGTTGATAAAATTATTTCTTTAGGAAAAGAAGCTTATTATATACCTAATTTTAATGACTGTATAAAATATGTTAAAGATAATATATCAAAAGGAGATATTGTTATTACTTTAGGAGCTGGTACTGTTACTGAAATTGGTCCAATGCTTGTTAAGTAATTAAATATAAAAAAGACTGAATTTATTAAGATTTCAGTCTTTTTTTGCTTAAACTTTAAAGCCTACACCCAAAGTTTATTTTATCTGTTTTAACATTATATCTCCAAATACTGCATAACCTTGTGTTGGATTATCTACTAGAACATGTGTTACTGCTCCTACAAATTTATTATTTTGTATTAT
>CALXZW010000039.1 GCA_944393345.1 uncultured Clostridia bacterium | reverse complement strand
AGAAGGAAATCCAGAACAAATTACAAATGAAATGGTTTCAACTGGTGTAGAAGAACATACAGCAGTAATACCAATTAGTAAAATTAAAGAAGGATATTTAAATCATATTAAACTATATTTTGAATGGACAAATATAGAAGAAAACAATGAAGAAGATACAATTTTAGGAGAAACAGAAAATGCTAAAATAAATATACCATTAGAAATAAATCTAAAACAATATACAGGAGAAGGAATAGATAATGAAGAAACACCATAAAAGTCATATTATAATAAATTCAATTATAATTTTATTAAGCATAATTGTTGTTATTGCAATTTATGGCTTTTTTCAAATTGGTGTTTTAAAAAAAGAATATGTTAATTTTTTTGGATATTCAATTTTTAGTACTGAAACAGGAAGTATGTCACCAACAATAGAAAAAAGTGATATAGTGTTAGTAAAATTAGGAGAACAAGTATTAAATGAAAAAGATATTATAACATATAAAAAAGACAATGCAATTATTACACATAGAATTGAAAAAATTGATGGGAATTCAATTATTGCAAAAGGTGATAATAACAATGCGGAAGATGAAGAAATAGATAAAAATCAAGTTATAGGAAAAGTAGTTTTTATCATTAATGATGTAGAAGTTTGGAAGAAAGTTTTTACAGATATAAATGTTGTAATACCAATATTCATTACAATAATATTACTTATAATTTTAGTTGCATATAAAGAAAAAACAGGTGATGAAAATGTTTGATAAAAAAATGCTTCGAAAGATTTTTATAGCAATAATACTAATTTTAATAATAATAATAGCAATTATTTTAATAAGAAATACATTAGCAAGATATGAGTCAAATGCTACCTCTAGTAAAGATGTAGATGTAGCATTTTGGTTTGTAGATAATAGTTTTAAAACAGATAGACTTTTAGTAGAAGATATTTATCCATCAGATGTTTCTTTTGATTATACATTTACAGTGTCAAATTATGATGTGGAAAATTCAGAAGAAGCGGTATATAAAAAAGCAGAAACTGATTTAAGTTATGAGATAACAATGACAGCAACAACGAACTTACCTTTAGAATACGAAATACAAAAAAATGGAGTAACATGTACAAAAACAGAAAATATAATTACAGATGCTGATGGAACATATTATAAACAAATAAAATTAGAAACTGATGCGAATGCTCTTGTAATGGAGCAAGGAACAGATATAACAGATACTTTTGTTATAAAAGTAAAATTTCCTAAAGCTAATTATACTAACACAGAATTTGCGGATCTAATTGAAAGTATAAAATTAGATTTAACAGCAAAACAAATTATTTGATAATAAAGAGGTAAAACATGAAGAACTTAATGGATGTATATATAGAATTTACAGAGAAAAAAATTAAAAAATATATGAAGATAATATTTAATCAATATTATGATGAAAAAATAGTAAGTGAATATTTAAAAACATATGTAAATGCGAGATATTATAATATTCAAAATACAGAAAAACCAGCAAGAGCATTTTACTTAAGAATTCTAGATGAATTAGAATATAAAGAAGATATTTTGATGAAAAAATGCGAAGAAGAAACTGAAACCTTAGATGAAAAACAATATAAATTAAATTTAATAAATATTGTTAAGCAAGTATTTGGATATATATTATTTTTTGATAATGTAAGAAATGTTGAAAACTTTAAAAAGATAAATAGTATTAAAGAGATTATTACAAAAATAATTGAAATAGTGCAGAATGAATTAAAAATAAAAAATTTAAAAAAGATTGAAGAAATTTTATATAAAGAAATAACTAATGATATACTTAGTAAAGATATATTTTTAGATAAATTTGATACAGATGAATTCTTATTAAAATTTGAAAATAGTAATATTGTAGAAAATTTATATTATGTTCAATTAGACTATAACATAAAAATGCCAATGCAATATAGTGAAGAAGTAATTGAAAAAGTATTTAGAGAAGGCATTGTTGCAGAAGATAAGCTAAATATAGAATATTTATTGTTAAGTATAATTTCAATAAGAGATGTAATAAATGGAAACTTTAATGATAAATATATTGCAGAATTTACGCCTACACTTTTTAAGAAAAAGCAAAAATTAGATGGAATATTATCAATTATTGGGAATCAAGCTTTACAAGATAAAATAAGTTTGAATATTATTTATTCAGATTATATAAAAAATCAAAAAAGCATATTAGAATATACAAAAAAAGGTTATGATTTTACAATAATTTTAGATGATTCAATAAAAAGTATAGAAGACATAGAAAAACTAAAAATGTTTAAAATTGTTATAGCACCAAAAAACATAAAATTATATAAAGAAATTAAAAATAATAAGTCGACATTAAGTAATGTTATATATAAATAATTAAGAAACAGGAGAGATAAAATGGAAACATATGGTAGATTTTTATTTGAATTTTTACATCAATTTTTTTCAGGTTTTGGAGAAATATTAGGTGGAATAGGAAGAGGAATTGTTAATATATTTAATTTTCCAGAATATTACTATTTGATCAAACATTATGCAAATGATTTTGGAGTATCAGAATGGTTGTTAACAGGTCTAGCTATTATTTGTATGGTTCTAGTTATAGGAGGAATTGTTTTAGCACTAGTATTCTTCTTAAAAAGACATATAAAATGGAGAAAAAAGATTATTAATCAAGAAGAATTATTAAGACAAATAGACAGTTTGAATGAGCAAGTAGAAGGATTAGTAGATGAAAAAATGAAGTTATTATCTATGAAAGCACCTGAATTAGGAATTAATCCTGGATTAAGAGAATCATCTGGAAAATCATCAACAGGTACTGCTGTTGGAGTAGTCACAGGGGCAAATGTAACAGCGGCTGATGGAACTGTTGCAAGGGGTTCTACAAGAATTTCCGGAGCGATTGCTGCTGGAGGAATGGGAGGCTCTAATGGAAGTAATGATGAGGAAGAAATAGATCCAAATACACAAAGTAGATTTTCTAAATTAACAATGTTAGATGAAGAATTTGCAAAATATAAACAGAAAGATTATCATAACAATTTTGAATTACCAGAATTTTGCTATAGATTTAGAAATTTTGCTGCTAGTAAATTAAAATTGTATTACAGTGAAAAAATGATAAGATTATTTGTATCAGCAATAGCATCTACAAAATTAGTTATATTACAAGGTATATCAGGTACAGGTAAAACATCTATTTCTCTTGCTTGGGGTAATTTCGTAAAACATCCATCATGTGTTGCTTCTGTACAACCTTCTTGGAGAGATAGAACAGATATATTTGGATATTTAAATGAGTTTACGAAAAAATTTAATGAAACAGATTTCTTAGCATATCTATATGAAGCAGGATATACAGATGAAATTTATACTGTAATTTTAGACGAAATGAACTTAGCACGTGTTGAATACTATTTTGCTGAAATGCTATCAATACTAGAAATGCATAGTACAAAAGATTGGAAGATAGAAGTTGTACAAAGTTCATGGCCTTCTGATCCTAAAAAATTGATAAAAGGAAAACTACAAATTCCACCAAATGCATGGTACATAGGAACAATAAATAATGACGACTCTACATTTATGGTAACAGATAAGGTATATGACAGAGCTATGCCAATAGATATTAATGAAAAAGGTGTACCTTTTGAACCAGATGATGTTGATGCTTTAGATGTTAACTATTCATATTTGAATGCTTTATTTGAAAAAGCAATGTCAGATTATGCAATTTCTGCAAGTACATTGAAGAAAATTGATGATATGGATAATTATACAATAAAACATTTCAGAGTTGCATTTGGTAACCGTATTGTAAAACATATGAGAAAATTTGTACCAGTATATGTAGCTTGTGGTGGAGATGAAACAGAAGCTGTAGATTATTTCATGGCTAAAAAAGTATTAAGGAAATTCGAAGGATTAAATTTAGCATTAATTAGAGACGAGATAGATGGATATATAGAATTTTTAGACAAAAATTTTGGAAAAGGAAAAATGAGTGAATGTATAGAATTTTTATTAAGACTTAAGAAAATGTCATAATTTTTAAAAAGTCTTAGCGGAGGATTGAAAGATGGGATTAAACATTACAAAATTGGCAAATATGGAAAGTGATAGGTCAGAAGAATTTCTTGGTAAAGTTGATTCTAAATTAATGATGGATATTAACAAAAGTCAAATTGTTGAGAATGATGAATGGATTGATATGATTGAATTTTCAATTCCATATATCGAAAAAGCTTTAATAAAACAAATAAAAAATATTGTTACAGAAGAAGAAATTATAAAAATAGAATTAATAAAAAAAGTTACAGTTGAAAGTGTAAAGCATTTATCTAAAAATGTAAACTTTGTTGATCAATATGATCAAAATAGTGGAGAAGTTATACCTAAAAAGATCTTAAATGCATATAAAGAAGAAACATTTATAACATATGAAAATAGATTTTTATATACTTTAATAAAACTTATAGAAGATTATATATATATAAGGCAAAAAGATAATGAAAGTGAATATAAAGGAAAAAATAATCAAGAAGCAAACTACCAAGCAGAAATAAAATATAAAAAAGAAAAAATAAAAGTTAATTTAGATTATTTTGCAGAAAGTACTACAGGAATAAAAAAATCAAAAGATCAAGAAGAAAGAATTAAAAATATAGAAAAATCTTTAAAAATGTTAAAGGCTACAGAAATATATCAGACATTGGTTGCTAAAAAAGCAACTTATGTTAAGGCACCTTTGAAAATGACAAATGTGTTACTAAAAAATGTGAATTTTCAATATGCTGTTAAGTTATGGAATTATTTAAGTGAACAAATGGAAATAAAAGATAAAGCCATTAACGAAAACAAAGAATATGAAGAAAAAGGACTATCAAAAAAATTGGTAGATGAAAATATATATTTATTACATTTGATATTTAAAAATAATAATATTGAACAATCTTTAAAGGGAAAAAAGAAAAATGCAATAGAAGACAAAAAAATGAGAAAAGAGATGACAGATTCACTTATAGAAAAAATCATTGAACTAAATCCTGATATGACCGATAAAGAATTAAAACAATTAATTGCAGATAAATTACTAGTTATGAAAACTAAGAAAATAATTTCATTAAAACCTATTGAAGATAGATTCAAGGAAGAAATGGACAAATATATGTCAAGAGTTAAAGAAGTGAGGTTAAAGTAAGAAAATGAAAAGTATTGAAGCAAAAGAAAAAATAGAAAAAGCTGAATTTAAAAAGAAAAAATCAGCAATTAGAATTTTATGGAATATAATAACGAAGGTAATTGCAGTTGTAATTATTTTTATATCAATGATAATAATAGTGCAAAATGTCACAAAAAATCAAGAGTCTTTTTTGGGATTTAGAATATTTAGAGTACTTACTGGAAGTATGGTTCCAAAATATCAAATAGGAGATGTTATATTAGTAAAACAAAAAGATATTGATGAAATTAGAATAGGTGAAGATGTAACATATCAAGGAAAAGAAGGAAATTTTAAAGGAGTTACAGTAACTCACAGTGTAGTAGATATAGAAGAAAAAAACGGGGAGAAAAAGTTTCACACAAAAGGTATAGCAAATAATCTTGAAGATCCAGTTGTATCAGGAGAACAAATCTTAGGCGTAGTAAAATTCAAAATGCCTTTTCTTACACTAATTTGCACATTACTTAATAATAGATATATATTCTATTTTGGAGCAGTAATACCATTAACTATATATATTTTCTTTAGAGTTTTAAAATCAAATTATCAAAGAAAAGTTGAAAGGGATTAATAGATGAAAATAAAATCTAAATTAATATTAATAAAAACATTATTAATAATATCAATATTAATTACTGCATATTCAATTCAAAGAACTTATGCTAAATATTATGAAAAATTAGGAACAACATATGATACTAATATTAAAAAATGGGTAATTAATGTAAATAATAAAAATGTTCATGAAGAGGAAACATTGACTGAAGTTATGAACCCAGTATTTATCGAGAATGAAAATATGAATAATAATGAAACATTAGTTCCTGGAAGAGAAGGATATTTTCCTATGTTAATAGATTATTCTTATGTTGATTTAAAATTCAAATATGAAGTATCAATTCAGCAACTAAATGAAACAATATTAGAGGATTTTGAGATATATGGATTCGAAGTTGTTGATGGAGAAAATACAACAATTACTACAACTGATAAAGAAGGAAATAAAATTAGAGATAAAATAACAGGTATCATTGATCCAACTACTGAAGTAAATAGTAATGGTGAAAAAAAGAAAGAAATAAGAATATTGTTTAGATGGAATGATAGCGAAGATAGTGTAATGGATAATAAAGCTGATACACAATATGTAGGAGAAGAAAATACAGATGAGAATAGTGATGGATTGCATAAAATTTTAAAATATAAAGCAGTGATGACATTTGAACAATATATAGACCAAGTAGATAGTCAAAATTAAAAAAGAGGTGAATTCTTTGGAAATAAAAAATATCAAACCAGAAAAATTAGAAAATGATGAAATTTTAAATGTAAAAAAACAGGTAGAAAGTTTTTTAAAGTTTCTAAATAGCGAATATGAAAATGTTAAAAAATTAGAGGAGGAAAATTCATGAAAGAATTAGTAAATAGTATTGAAAAACAAATTGAAACAGATAAAGAAGTTATTAATGTTTTACCAAGAAATGGAATAAAATCAATTAAAACGCTATTAGAAACTATAAAAGATATGATTGATAAATATAATTATGTAGATAATAAATTATTAGAAAATATAGAAGAAAGATATAATCAACTTACAGATGTAAAAGAATTTGCTGATATTTCAAAATTAGAACAAGAAATACAAAAATATAATTCTGCTATCAAAATTATAGATTCGTCATCATCATATGAAAAAATGGGATTAGATAAAATTGAATATAATATAAATGGATATTATAAAAGCAATTTAGAAAGACTAAATAAGGAACTAATTGAATGTGTAAAAAAATTTGAAATTGTTGGAATTAAAGTTACAGCAGAAGATTTCAATATAAGTGAAAATGCTAAAGAATATATGAAAGTTTTATTAGAAGAAGCATATAATGGTCAAATAAATTCAGAAAAAATAAAAGAGGCATTTGAAGGTGCATACTGGAACTGTTCAGAGGTTGTTTCTCATTTATATGCTAATATAAGATATTTATACGATATTCACAAAAATGAGATAAATAAATATTTTCAAATTAGGGCAGAAAATATTTTAAATGAGTTTAATTGTACAAGAGAGCAAATAGAAAACAAAAAGGCAGAATTAATTAAGAAAAAGAAACTTTTAGAAAATATAGATAATAAAATTATACTTAATAAATTCTTTAATGGTACATGGAATATAAATGATTATAAAGAAGATAATTATAATAGGATATATCTAGAGTTAATTTCTACAGACGTTAAAAACTTACAAGAAAAAGAAAAATGTGAAATGGATGAAAATATTGAAAAACTAAATGAAAATTTAATTGAATACTCAAGATTCAATGAATATAAGTTTTTAAGTGATACAGTATTACAAATTAGAGAAGAAGAATTAAGAAAAAATGAAGCAAATAAAGATAAGAAAGTTAAAAAGACACAATATGATATATTAAAAGATAATATTAAGGAATTAACTGTAGAGATATTTAAATTAAATGAAAAAATTAATAAACCAGTAAAAGGGTTATTTGCAAAACACAATGACAAAGATAAAAAAACAATAATATTAAAAAGAAATAATTCAATTTTAGAACTTAAAAAATTATATATGGAATTAGATGATGAAATTGTAAAACAAAAAATAATTGAATCAATTGATGAAACTTCATCATTATTAGATGTATTAAAATTAGGAAGTAATTTTTATAGTTTTATGGCAAAAGCCATTATCAAGAAAAATGATGAAATTACAGATAAAGAATTAGGAGAAATGGCAAAAAGAATAAGAGATTTTATTATGTTTTCGAATTTCTCTGTAATAAATTATGTTAAAATAAGTGACAAAAAAGATTTATCAATCATAATTAAAGACAAATATAAATTATTTGGTATGCAGGTTTCAAAAGAGAATTTTCAAGAAGAAAATATTGAGGATTTAATGAGAAAAGTAAGAATAATTAGTAACTATAATAATATTTTAAAGAGTAAATTCTCAATAAAAGACTTAGAATATATTACAACAGTAAAAGAATTTCTAAAGAGATAGTTTAGGGTGATAACAAATTGGAATATGATGTAGAAAAAATTTCTAATAATATAAAAAAACAGAAAAAAATTAAAAAAACATTAAAATACATTATATTAAATATATTAATAATTTTTTTTATAATTAATTTAATATTATTATTTGAAGAAAATACTCATATTTGCGGTATATATTGTTTTAATATAATATCCGAAAGTATGGAGCCAACATTAAATGTAAATGACGTAGTTATTGTAAAAAAAACTAATATTGCAAATTTACAAAAAGGTGATATAATAACTTTTAATCAAGATGGAAGAATAATTTCACATAGAATAAAAAAAATTATAAAAGATGACAATTATTTAATCGTTACTCAAGGAGACAATAATGAAGTAGAAGATAAAGATGTAGTAAAAGAAGAACAAATATATGGAAAAGTAATATTTAAAATTGGTAAAATTGGAAAAATAATCAGTTATATACAAAATATGCGAATATTTATAAACATTATAATTTTTATAGTAATAATTTATATTCTTATGAACTTAAGAGACAATCAAAAAAATGAAAGGAAAATAAAAAGAAAAAAGTATGAAATAAAAAAAATAAGGGATAATTATTATCAATAAAGAGGTAAGAAAATGGGAAATGGTATCTATTCAAAAAACAGCATATGGAGAAAAATATTAAAAATAGTATTAAAGATTTCATATCAGATACTTATTATATTGTGCTTAATTTTAATAGCAATTATAGTTTTACAAAAGATCACCAATAGTAATAATTCTATTGCAGGATATAGAATATTTAGAGTTATTACAGGAAGTATGCTTCCTCAATATGATATTGGCGAGGTTGTAATTTGTAAAGAAGTTGATCCTAAGAACATTAAAGTTGGTGAAGACATTGTCTATAAAGGTACTTATGGCGAATATAATGGAAAGATAATAATGCATGAAGTAATAAAAATTGATAAAGATAAAAACAACAATTTAAATTTTCATGCAAAAGGACTAAATACCAACAGTGAAGAAGACCCACAAATTAAACCTAATCAAATTTATGGCGTCGTAAAATTTAAAGCAGGTATATTAACTGTATTATACAATTTAGCAACAAATGTTTATACAGCATTTATTATAGTATTTATTTTAGCATTAAATGTATTTATATCTTTTAAAATTTCTAAAAAAGAAACAGTAAATCAACTTAGTGAATCAACTTCAGAAGAAAATGATATTTATGAAACTGAAATGGAAAGCGATGAGTTAGTACAAAAAGAGGAAAATATAAATGAAGATGAAGAAAACGAAGATGAAAAAGAGGAAGAACAATTAGAAGCAAATATTGAAGAAAACTTAAAAAATGAAATTGAAAAAAGACTAAAAAGAAAAGATAAAAATGACAAATCTGATTAAATAAATTAGATTAACAACGTTATTGTAAGATTCAAAAGAGGAAATGGAGGGTTTATGAATATATTACGTGAATTCAGAAGAGTAAAAACAAAAAGTATGGCAGTTAGAATTAGTTTACTCCTAATATTTTCTGTAATATTAATAGTAAATACCTATGCGTGGTTTAGTATAGACAAAAAAGTTAATTTAACAGGATTAGAGGCAAATGTAACTTCTTGGGACGTTTCCTATTATGTAAATGAAGATGAAAATGAGATTCTTGATGAATTAGCAGTATTTACTATAGATGAATTGTATCCAGGAATGCCTGACCGTGAAGATCTTGTACACATATATAATAGAGGAACAACTGGAACAATTATTAAGTATGAATTGTTATCTGTTAAAGTTTTTGGACAAGAAATTTTAGAAGAATTGAAGAATGATCCAAATGGAATAATAACAGAGGGGAATACAACGAATATTTTTGCAAATAAAGAAGAATATCCTTTTAATATAAGTTATACTTATGATAAAAATACATTAGTAGGGCAGTATGTTGATGACATAACAACACCAAATGCTGCTGCAACTTTTAAATTTAATGTAAATTGGGAATATGAAGAAGGGAATACGGAAGAAGAAATAAAAGCAAGAGATTTATTAGATACGAAATTTGGTAAAGATGCATATAGTTATTACCAAAATGAAGAAAATAATCCTACTAAAGCAGTAGAAATTTATGTAAAAATAACAAGTTCTATGGCAAAAGAAATTAAATAATTAAATAAAATTAGTAAAAAAGATATTGGAAATAATATCTTTTTTTACTAGCAAAAACCAATAGAAAAAAGCGAAATTCAGTCAAATCAAGCATTAAACGATGTTACAGAAATGTAGTATTTCTGTAATAAAAATGTAATACAAAATTTATTGACAAAAGATTTCGAACTAAGTATAATGGATTTAGAATTTGTTGAATAAAAATATTTTTTGGAGAACTGGGTGGAAATATGGCGAAAGAAACAATAAATTATGAAAAAAATATAGATGACCAAGTTGAAGAAACAATAATGTCTCAAAAACTAGAGGAAAAGGCAAAAAAGGAAAAAAAGAAAAAAACTAGACGCACAATCTTTAAAATATTGCTAGTAATAATTATATTATTTTTAATAAATATATATATAATATTAGCATTATTTTATAAAGGAGAAAACTTCACAGTTACATTAGATAGCGAATATGGAAGAGAGAGCGGATTAGTAATATATGAAGACAAAGAAAATAAATATACAAGAACTTTTCTAAGATCTAAAGATATTGACTTTTTTACAGATATATCAGTCAACTGGTTACCAGAAAATATAGATAATGAAGGCGATGGCTCACACAATGGTAGAAACTAT
>CALXZW010000038.1 GCA_944393345.1 uncultured Clostridia bacterium | reverse complement strand
GAATACCATAAAATAAGAATGTATGTATGGCTAGAAGGACAAGATGTTGACTGTATCAACTATGCATCACTTGGTGGGGGATTAACAATAGAAGTAGGACTAAGTAAACCAGGTTCAGAAGATGCAGAGCCATAGTAGAAAGTTATATAAAAGGCACTTTTAATAGTGTCTTTTTTGTTGTATATTTGCTAATAAATAATATAAAAATCTTTCCTAAATATTGCATGAGAAATTAAAATAGTGTAAAATGTAGTTGATATTAAAATATACAAAAGAGGGAGAAATTTTTAATGGGGATTCTACGTAAATATAGAAAATCAAACAAAAAATTTGGATTTAAAAAATTCATTATATTACTATTTTCTCTTGTAATGACAACGTTTGCATGGTTTGCATATTCTAAAATTCTTAATACATATTTGAATTTGCATATTGCTGCATGGGATATGGAATATTATATAAATGATGAAAAAAAAGAAAATCCAATAGGAATAGATTTTCCAATTCTATATCCTCAAATGGAGGAACAAACAGTTAAAATTGATATAAAAAATAACGGAGAAGCATTAGTTGATATAGATTATCATATTGAATCAATTACTTTAGCAGGAGTTACATACGAACTTGTACCAGAAGGTGAACAAAACACGACAGAGAACTTTGTAAATATAACAGTTCCTGTTATAACACAGGATCCAGAAACAGGAGAAATGCTTGCAAAAGGATATATAATAAATGATTTAGAAAAATTTCCGTTTACAATAGAAGTAGAACATTCTCTGCAAGTTTTGCCTAATAACAGTGGATATTTAACAGTTAAAGCAAATTGGATTGGAGATAATGATGAATTAGATTCAGAGTGGGGATATAAAGTTGGAAAATATTTTATAGATAATCCAGATGCTACGTCAGCAGTAAATATATCATTATCAATAGATTCTTATCAAGCAGATGCAGAAATACAAAGTGGAGCTGGTTCACTACCTAGTACAGTTGCAACCAGACCATATTTACCAACTTCAGATTATTCTAAACTAGATGGAACAGATTTAGATACAGGACTTGTAATAAAAGATTCATTAGGAAATGAATATGTTTGGATAGAAGTTCCAAAATTGGCAAGTACATATCCAACAGCAGGAATAAATATTAAAGAATTTACAGATGAGGAATATACAAAAATTGAAAATGATTTACAAGCATATACTGCAACATACAGAAGTGGTGCAATTACATCTGATCAATACTATTCAGATGAAGCAACAGGTTTAACGAGTACAGCATATTCTGAATTAAAGAAAAAAATGTTAAAAAGTGTATATCAAAATGGAGGATTCTATATTGGAAGATATGAAGCAGGTATAGCAACGGTAAGAAAGAATCATACATCAGTAGCAGGACTGGTACCACAATCTCAAGCAAACTTATATCCATTTAATTATGTAACATGTAGCGAAGCGCAAGCATTGGCAAATAGAGTTCCTTCAGGAGAAAAAACAAGTAGTTTAATGTTTGGTATACAATGGAATTTAGTACAGAAATTTATAGAAAGTAAAGCAGTTGCACAAGGTACAAATATATCTACAATTCAATCATTATTAAAAACCAATAGTACTTCTTGGGGAAATTATGAATCTACTAAATATGAAATAACAGATGGTAATGTAAAATATTCAACTAACAATGGTTCGACGTGGTTTAATGCACCATACAATAAAACATCGTCAGGAAAAACATTATTAACAGCAGGAGCGATAGGTACTTTTGGTAAACAGAATGTATTTGATTTAGCAGGAAATGTTTGGGAATGGACACTTGAATATTCATCAAATACCTCGAATCCATGTACAATAAGAGGAGGAGCATATGAAAGTACTTCTTCAGAAAATAATACAAATACTGTAAGTAACGGATATCCAAGTTTCTCATATTTTAGTATAGGCTTTAGAGTAAGTATATATTAATATATTTTAAAAATCGGTTCTAATTTAAAAAGAATCGATTTTTTGTATTGATTTAATAAATTTGTAATGATAAAATAAATATGAAATTAAGCATATAGTTATTACTAAAAAATAGGGGGAAATTTAAAATGAATAGCAAAGGAGTATTAAAAATCAAATTTAAAACAGCAATAAAATTAATATTGTTATTATTAACTGTTATAGCAATAGTAAGTATTATAATTTTAAATATAAAAAATAAAGAAAAAATTAAAACAAAAGACGAAGTTAGCAATCTTGTAAATTCGGATTTTGAATTGGAATTTCTGAAGATGGAAAATAATAATCAGAATATGATATATAGTCCATTATCCATTAAATATGCTTTAAATATGCTTAATGAAGGAGCAAGTGGAAATACAAAAAAACAAATAGAGAGAGTAATAGGAAATTCAAATTTAGCACGATATGATGATATCAAAAAAGTATTGTCTTTTGCAAATGGTGTATATATAAGAGATAGTTATTCGGGAAAAGTGAAAAAAGAATATATAAATATTTTAAAAAATAAATATAATGCAGAAATAAAATATGATTCTTTTAAGAATGCCAATAATATAAATAAATGGATAGAAGATAAAACTTTAGGAATTATAAAAAATATGCTACAAGATAGTATGGTTCAAGACAAATTAACAAAAATGTTATTAATAAATGCACTAGCAATTGATATGGAATGGGAAGATGCTTTTGAGTGTAGTGATACACATGGCGAAAATTTCAAATTAAATACTGGAGAAAATATGATTGCTACGACTCTAAATAAAGAAACTAAAAGTGATAGTTTTTCATATTATAAAGAAAAAGAAATTACTGCTTTATCAATAGATTTAAAAAAATATGATAATACTCAATTAGAATTTATTTCAATAATGCCAAATGGAGATTTATCAAATTATATAGAAAGTTTTACAAATGAAGAATTAAATAATATTATAAATAAAATGAAGCCAGCTTCAAAAGAAAAAAATGGGATAGAAATTTCAATACCTAAATTTTCATTTGATTATGACTTAAAATTAAAAGATGATCTAATAAAATTAGGAGTTATAGATGCTTTTGATAGAGAGTTAGCAGATTTTTCTGATATGACAAATAGCATAATTGGACTTTATGTTAAAGATGCTCTTCATAAAGCAAATGTTGATTTTTCGGAAAAAGGTATAAAAGCAGCAGCGGTTACAGTAGTAGTTATGGAAGAGAAATATGCTATTAGTAATATAAATAAACCTAAAGAAATAAAGATTGATAAACCATTTATTTATTTTATAAAAGATAAAAATACTGACGAAATATGGTTTACAGGAACAGTATATGAACCAAATTCTTGGGAAGAAGATAAAAGTGATTATCAATATTAAACAAAAATCACAAAAACACTTGTAAAATTTTACAAAATATAGTAAAATATATATGTCAATAAAGGCATACCTTTTACTTAGCTAAAAGCTAGAACCTAAACTTAAGCTCAGTTAAAGGAATAAAAGAAAAAATAGGAGGTGTATGAAATGACAAAAGAGAGAAAACAAGAAATAATAAACACATATAAAAGAGAAGAAAATGATACTGGTTCACCAGAAGTTCAAATCGCTCTTTTATCAGAAAGAATTAATGAATTAACAGAACACTTAAAAATCCATAAAAAAGACAATCATTCAAGAAGAGGTCTTTTAAAAATGGTAGGTAAGAGAAGAAATTTATTAAACTATATTGCTAAAAAAGATATCGAAAGATATAGAGCAATAGTAGAAAAATTAGGATTAAGAAAATAGTTTACTAAAAAGCCCAATGTTATTAAACTTGGGCTTTTGTAAAGATTAAGAAGATAAGTTTAATGAGGTTTAGTAGCTTGTATAATGTATTAAAAATTAATATATTATAGAGGTTACAATCTAATTAAACTTATGGAAATAGGAGCAAATATAAAAAGAAAAGGAGTAAAAAATATGTTTAAAACTTATGAAACAGAATTAGCAGGAAGAAAATTAGTAATAGAAACAGGAAAAATGGCAGGTTTAGCAAATGGCAGTGTATTAGTTCGTTATGGTGATACATGTGTATTAGTAAATGTTACAGCATCAAAAGAGCCAAAAGAAGGAATAGACTTTTTCCCATTATCAGTAGATTTTGAAGAAAAATTATATGCAGTAGGAAAAATTCCAGGAAGTTTTATAAAAAGAGAAGGAAAACCAAGTGATAAAGCAATATTAACATCAAGAGCTATAGATAGACCATTAAGACCATTATTTCCAAAAGATTTTAGAAATGATGTAGTTGTAGTAGCAACAGTACTTTGTGTAGAACAAGATAATTCACCAGAAGTAGCAGCAATGATAGGAGCAGCTACAGCATTAGCAATATCAGATATTCCATTTGGAGGACCAACTGCAGCAGTAAATGTTGGATTAGTAGATGGTAAAATAATTATAAATCCAACAGAAGAACAAAGAGAAAAAAGTGATTTAACATTAACAGTTGCAGCAACAGAAAAGAAAATTACAATGATAGAAGCAGGAGCAAACGAAGTTCCAGATGATGTAATGTTAAAAGCAATAAAAGAAGCGCATAAAGAAATAAAGAAAATATGTAAATTTATTAAAAAGATACAAAAAGAAATTGGAAAACCAAAATTTGAATATAAATCATTTGAAGTAAATCATGATGTATATGAATTTATAGAGAAAAATTATGAGCAAGAAATGAAAGAAAAAGTACAAGAAGAAGATAAAGAAACAAGAGATAATAATATATCAGAATTAACAAAAAAAATAGAAAATGATTATATAGAAAAATTTGGAGAAGAAGCATATGAAGAAAATAAAGCTGATATAGGTGAAGCAATATATAAAGTAGAAAAAAAATGTGTTAGAGAAATGATTTTTGTAGAACATAAAAGAGTAGATGGAAGAAAATTAGATGAAATAAGGCCATTGTCTTGTGAAGTTGCTTTGTTACCAAGAACACATGGTAGTGCTTTATTTACAAGAGGACAAACACAAGTGTTATCAGTAGCAACTTTAGGTATGATAAGTGAAGAACAAACATTAGATGGAATAGATACAGAAGAATCTAAAAGATATATGCATCACTATAATTTCCCAAGTTATAGTGTTGGAGAAGCAAGACCATCTCGTGGACCAGGAAGAAGAGAAATAGGTCATGGAGCATTAGCAGAAAAGGCATTAGTACCAGTATTACCATCAAAAGAAGAATTTCCATATAGCATAAGAGTAGTATCAGAAGTATTATCATCAAATGGTTCTACATCACAAGCAAGTATATGTGGAAGCACTTTATCATTGATGGATGCAGGTGTACCAATCAAAAGACCTGTTGCGGGAATTTCTACAGGGTTAGTTACAAATCCAAAAGATGATAAAGACTATGTTATGTTAGTAGACATACAAGGGTTAGAAGATTTTTTCGGAGATATGGATTTTAAAGTTGGAGGAACTGAAAAAGGAATTACAGCTATTCAAGTTGATATAAAATGTGATGGACTAACTTATGAGATAATAAAAGAAGCATTTGAAAAAACAAGAATTGCTAGAAAACATATTTTAGAAGATGTAATGGCACCTGTAATTAATAAACCAAGAGAAGAAATATCAAAATATGCTCCAAGAATAGTATCAACTAAAATAAAAGTAGAAAAAATTAAAGATGTAATCGGAACAGGTGGAAAAACAATAAATAAAATTATAGATGAAACAGGTGTAAAAATAGATATTGAAGAGGATGGACAAGTATTAATATATTCTTCAGATAGTGAGAAAGCAAAACAAGCATTAGAAATGGTAGAAGACATAGTAAGAGAAGTTGAAGTTGGTGGTATTTATTACGGAGAAGTTATAAAAACTACAAATTTCGGAGCATTTATAGATTTAGGTTGTGCAGGAAAAGAAGGATTATTACACATATCTAAAATATCACATGAAAGAATAAAAAATGTTGAAGATGTACTTCACGTTGGTGATAAAGTAACTGTAAAAGTAACAGATATAGATGATCAAGGAAGAATAAATTTAACAATGAAAGATTTAGATAAATAAGATAAAAAAAGATTGTATTGATAAAATATATTCAATTCAATCTTTTTTTCTTTATTGTTGTTATTTCGTATTTTATATGATAAAATATGAAAAAAAGAAAATGAAAGGAATAAAAAATGGAAAAAGAACTAACAAAAAAAATAAATAAAAAAACTACAATTATAATAATATTAACAGTGGTAATATTATTACAGGTTATTGCAAGAATATATATAGGTACTAAAAAAGAATATTTTCATATGGACGAAATGTATTCTTATGGGTTAACAAATTATAATAAATTGAATATCAACGACAACGAGGATTTTTATGATAATTGGCATAATAAAGAATATTATCAAGATTATTTAGAAGTAAATAGTAATGAAGTATGGGATTTATCACCAGTATACGAAAATCAAAAAAATGATGTACATCCACCTTTATATTATTTATTGCTAAGAATGGCAGAAACTTTTACAATAGATAATTTTTCAAAGTGGACAGGTATAATTTTAAATATAATTTTATTTAGTATTTCAAGTGTATTAGTATATTTAGTTGCAAAAAAAATATTTAAAAGTAAAATATTTGCATTAGTAGCAACAGTATTAAATGGTTTTACATTAATGTCATTAGAAAGTAGTATATATATAAGAATGTATGAGTTAAGCAATTTAAGCATAATATTTTTGACATTTACACAACTTTTAATATTAGACAAAAAAGAACTAAAATTAGTTAATTGTATACCAATAATAATAGCACTATTAATAGGAGCATTTACACATTATTATTTCTTCATTTATGCACTTATGATATATATTATGTACACAGTTAAGTGTATAAGAGAAAAGAATTATAAAAATTTATTAAAATACAATATTGCAATGGTTATTGCAGGTGTAATATTTTTAGCAATATTTCCTTATGCCATAAATCATATATTTTTTGGATATAGAGGAGTAGGAGAAGGAAATGGAAGTGATTATTTTTCAAAATTGTTTACTTTTTTAGGAATATTAGACAAAAATCTAGGAGGATATATCTTAATACTAGTACCAATAGCATTATATTTTTTAACTAGAAAAAAAGAGAAAATAAATATTAGAAAAATTAATACAAATATTGAATGGATAATGTTGCCATTAATTGCATATTTCCTAATTGTTACAAAAAATGCACCATATATAGAAATAAGATATATGATACCAATATATTCAGTATCAGCAATATTTATAGTATATTTAATAAGACAGTATTTAAGACAATATTATCAATCAAAACAAGTATTAAAAATAACTTCAATAATATGTGTATTAATAATGGTAACACCATTCTTAGTAGGAACAAAGTTAGATTTTACATATTCAAAATTTAATAATATAGCAGAGAAAATAGAAGAAAAACAATTACCAATAGTTTATATACAAAAAAGAGAAAATAACAGATTTTTAGATGATTTATATTTATTTACATTAGTAGATAAATCAATAATAATAGATAGTAACAATTTAGAAAAATTTGAACAAGAATTAGATGAATTAGGCAATTATATTTTAATTTGTAATGATGATGAAATTAGAGATGAATTTTTAAAAGACAAAAATTCTACATATTTACAAGGAATGAATGCTTGCCAAATTTATGAAATACAAAAATAGTAAAAGAGGAAGAAATGAAAGCGAAGATAATAAAAATAATTATAGGTTCTACGATAATGATAATGGTAGCAATTCTTTTAATCATAGCATATCTTATGTTAGTTGATATAGAAACAAAAATGCCCAATAAAAATACTTATACATGCAATATAGATACGAGAAAGTTTATGGGAAGAAATATATTTATAATCACTCCTAAAACTTTAGAAAAATCAGATATAAAAATTTTATATTTCCATGGCGGTTCATATATGGCAGAGGCAACTAAAGAACACTGGGTATTTTTAGAAAGATTAGTAAACGATACAGGAGCGACTGTAATAATGCCAGATTATCCATTAACACCTAAATATAATTATGAGGATGTATTTAGGATGGCAGTACCATTATATAAAGAAATAATTGAAAAAGTAAACACAAACCAGTTAGTAATTATGGGGGATTCTGCAGGAGGCGGATTGAGTTTAGCATTAGAAGAGAAGTTAAGCAAAGAAGATGTAGAGATGCCAAATAAGACTATTTTAATATCTCCTTGGTTAGATGTAAGATTGGAAAATGAAAAAATAGAAAAAGTGGAAAAATTAGATAAACAATTAAATAAAGAAGCTTTAAAAATTGCAGGAATTGCTTATGCAGGAGAAAATGGAATAAATAGTTATTTAGTAAATCCAATTGATGGTGATTTATCTAAATTAAAAAATGTAACAATATATACAGGAACTTATGACATACTAAATCCAGATGTTCATATTTTAATGAAAAAAGCTAAAGAACAAAATATTAATATTGAAGTAAAAGAATATGAAAAAGCCTCACATATTTGGATAATTCAAAATAAAGCAGAAGAAAAAGATTTAGTAGAAAAAGCATATAATGATATATTAGTAAACTTAAAAGAAGAATAAAGTGAAAGGTAAATAGTTATGTCTAAAGAAGAAAATAAATTATCTTGGAGAAGATTAGATAATTCAGCAAAGATTTTTCCAATTTCAGCAGGGAAGAAATATAGTACAGTATTTAGATTATCAGTTGTATTAAAAGAAGTTGTAAATCCTAAAATTTTAGAACAAGCAGTAAATGTAGCATTAGAAAAATATAAATCTTTTAAAGTAAGAATGAAACCAGGATTTTTTTGGTACTATTTTGAAGAAAATAATAAAAAGCCTATAATCGAAAAAGAAAAAGCATATCCATGCAAATACATAGAGCCTAAAAGTAATAATAATTATTTATTTAAAGTTACATATTTCGATAAAAAAATAAATATAGATATTTTTCATTCATTAACAGATGGCGGAAGCGGGACAATATTTTTTAGAGAAATAATTTATACATATTTAGAATTACTACATCCAGAGGTATTTGATGAAAAAGAAAGACAGATTAGAAAAATAGAATATGATACAGAAGATAGTTATATAAAAAATTATGATAAAAAAGCAAAAGGTAATGCTTCAACAAAAAAAGCATATATTTTAAAAGGAAAAAAGATTTCATTAGGGGCGGTTTCAGCAATTCATGAAATAATAGATTTAAAAGCTTTAAAAGAAGAATGTGAAAAACAAAATGCAACAGTTACACAATATCTTTCTGCTGTTTTAATATATGCAATATATAAACAAAATTATGAAAAAAATATTAGTAATAAACCAATAAAATTATGCATACCAGTAAATTTAAAAAAATATTTTCAATCTAAAACAATGTCAAATTTCTTTTCATATATAACTTTAGAAGCAGAAATAAAAAAAGATAAATTAGATACTTTTGAAAAAATATTGGAATTTGTAAAGAGTGATTTTAAACAAAAACTTACAGAAAAAGAAATAATAAAAACAATGTCTGCTAATGTAAAATTAGGAAATAATCCTTTTATAAAAATAGTCCCACTTGTCATAAAAAAAGCATTAGTAAGATTGAGTTATATAGAAATTAGAAAGTATACTACTATAACATTTTCAAATATAGGAAGAATTGGTATAATTGGAAAATATAGAAATTATATAGATTATTTTCTTATGCTAATTGCCCCTGAACCAGTAGAAAAAATAAAATGTTCAGGTTGTACTTTTGAAAATAATATGGTATTTACATTTACATCTATATTAAAAGATAATAGTATAGAAAAGGAATTCTATAATTTCTTAACAGAAAAAGGAATAAAAATAAAAATAGAAAGCAATGGTGTTTTAAATGATATATCCACAAAAAATTAGTGCTAAAAAAAGTGATTTTATTATAAAAATATCAATATTTGTATCATTTTTAATAGCTTTAATATTATTAATTATCAATAAATCTGTAACACCTAAAATTCCATGGGCAGCGCTAGCAAATAGTGGAATAATATATATATGGGTAACAGTTTTATATGCAATAAATAAAAATGTAAACATCGCAGGGCATGTTTTAGTTCAAACAATAGCAATTTCATTATTAACAGTTTATATAGATTATAGAATAGGATTTAAAGCATGGTCATTAGCAATAGCAATACCAATAGTAATAATAATAGCTAATCTAACAATGTTAATATTAACAATAGTAAGTCATAGAAAATATATAAGATATGCAATATATCAATTAATTATAGTTTTGTTTAGTATGTTACCAGTAATATTTATTTCAAAAAAATTAGTAACAGATCCAACATTAGGAGAAATAGCTACAATAATTTCAATTTTTAATTTACTATTAACATTATTAATATCAGCAAAAGACGTAAAAGAAGCGATAGTTAGAAAATTTCATTTATAAAATAATTATTAGAGGTGGTTTTTATGGTAAAGACATCAGAAACTGGGCTAATAATAAGAAAAGAAACAAAATTTGATAAAATTAGAAATAAATTAATGATGTTCTTTTTTAACAGAGAAGAATATTTAATGATAGAAAGATATCAAAAATTATTAACACCTAAACCTATGAATAACAAAAAAATTATAATACCCAAAGAAATAGGAAAAGGAAAAAAGAATGCTATGTTTTAATATATTTATAAGGAGAAGGGAAAAAACAAAAAATGAAAAATATTAAGGACTATAATATAGAAGAATTAAAGCAAGAATTAATGAAATTAGGGGAAAAGCCATATAGAGCAGAGCAAATATTTAAATGGATATATCAAGAAAAAGTAAATAGATTTGAAGATATGACAAATTTATCATTAGAATTAAGAGAAAAGTTAAATAGTAATTATACTATGTGTAATTACAAAATATTAAAAAAGCAAGTTGCAACAGATGGAACAAAAAAATATTTATTTGATGTATTAGATGGGAATGCCATAGAATCAGTTTTAATGCAATATCATCATGGATATAGTGTTTGTGTTTCGTCACAAATAGGATGTAAAATGGGTTGTAAATTTTGTGCTTCAACGGGAATACCATTTGTTAGAAATCTTACATCAGGAGAAATAGTAGAACAAATTTTAGCAATAGAAAAAGATGAAAATAT
>CALXZW010000037.1 GCA_944393345.1 uncultured Clostridia bacterium | reverse complement strand
AATAAATGAAGTATCATAATTATTATCTTGAAAATCTTTATTATTTAATATTTTTAAAATAAAATCTGCATTAGTAGTTATTCCATCAATTACAAGTTCTGAAATTGCACTTTTTAGTTTTTCTATTGATTCTTTCCTATTTTTGCTATGTACTATAATTTTTGCTATCATTGAATCATACATTGGCGGGATTGTATAACCACTATAAATTGCAGAATCTATTCTTATTCCATTTCCTCCTGGTAAATGTAAGTCTTTTATTGTTCCTGCGCAAGGCATAAAATTTTTATCAGGGTTTTCTGCATTTATTCTTACTTCCATACTATGTCCATTAAATTTAATATCTTTTTGAGTATATTCTAATTGTAATTTACTTGCTATTTTTATTTGTTCTTTTATTATATCTATATCTGTTACAATCTCTGTTATAGGATGTTCTACTTGTACTCTCGTATTCATTTCCATAAAATAGAAGTTTTGATTTTTATCTACTAAAAATTCTATTGTACCTGCATTTGTATAACCTATTTCTTTAACTGCTTTTACTGCAACTTCTCCCATTTTTCTTCTTGTTTCATCACTTATAATTCCTGATGGTGTTTCTTCTAATACTTTTTGATTTCTTCTTTGAATAGAACAATCTCTTTCTCCTAAATGTATAGCATTTCCAAATTCATCTGCTAAAACTTGAATTTCTATATGTCTAGGATTTTCTATAAATTTTTCTATATATATACTATCATCATTAAAAGATATTTTTGCTTCTTGTTTTACTATATCATATTCTTTTTCTAATTCATTTTTATTATATGCTATTCTTATTCCTCTACCTCCACCTCCTGCTGAGGCTTTTAGTATTACTGGATAACCAATTTTTTCTGCAATTTCTATTGCTTGTTCTTTTGAATATATTAATCCTTCCGAACCTGGTACTACTGGAACACCTGCATTTTTCATTGTTTCTTTTGCTTTTGATTTATTACCTAATAATTCTATTAAATTATGGTTTGGCCCTATAAATTTTAGACCTATTTCTTCACATATTTTTGCAAAATTAGCATTTTCTGACAAAAAACCAAATCCTGGATGAATACTATCAGCACCTGTTAAACATGCTGCTTCTAAAATTGCTTTCATATTTAGATAACTTTTAGCTGATTGTGCTGGTCCTATACAAATTGCTTGATCTGCTAAACTTACATGTAATGCTTTTTTATCTGCTTCAGAATATACTGCTACTGTTCTTATTCCCATTTCTCTACATGCTCTTATTATTCTAACTGCAATTTCTCCTCTATTTGCAACTAATACTTTTTTTAACATTTCTTTTCCCTCCATACTTTAAACAATAGCAAAAGTTAATTCTCCTTTAACTGCTACTTTTCCATCAACAGAAGCTATAGCTTCTCCTATTCCTATTGGTCCTTTTTTCTTGATTATTTTAACTTCTAATTTTAATCTATCTCCAGGAACTACTTGCTTTTTAAATCTTAATTTATCTATTCCTCCAAATAGAGCATTTTTTCCCTTGTTTTCCTCCATAGAAAGTATTGCTACTGCTCCTGTTTGTGCTAATGATTCTACAATTAACACACCTGGCATAATTGGATTTCCAGGAAAATGTCCTTTAAAATAGTATTCATCTTCAGATACATTTTTATATGCTATTGCACTTTCTCCAGGTTTAAAATCTTCAACCTCATCAATCATTAAAAATGGTTCTCTTTGTGGTATAATATTTTTTATTTGTTCTTTATTTAACATATTTTACCTCTTTTCTCTTTAACTCTTTAAAATAGAAGTATTCCTAATTCGGACCATAAATGTCCAAACGGAAACTTCCATAATGGTCTATTTTATTTTAAATAATGGCATTCCATATTCTACTACATCTTCATTCTTGGCACATATTTCTACAATTTCGCCATCATATTCTGATTCAATTTCATTCATTAGTTTCATTGCTTCTACTATGCATAATACCTGACCTTTTTTTACTTTATCTCCTACTTTTACATAAGGTTCTGCTTCTGGTGAAGCACTTTCATAAAATGTTCCTACCATTGGACTTTTTATTATTTTATAGTTTTCTTGTTGTTCTTCTTTTTTTACATTTACTAATGATGTTTCTTGTTTTTCTCTAACTGTTGGCACTGTCATTGGTGCACTACCTTCTATTACATTTGGATTTCTTGTTTCTATTATTACATTTTTTTGAGTATTTTTTGTCATGCTTATTTTTATTCCTTCTGGAAATTCTATTTCCAATGAATCTAAGTTAGAGTTTCCCATGTCATCTATTAGTTTTTTTATATCTTTATAATCCATAATACAACTTCCTCTCTTTTTTACTTTATATTTTTTAATAAAATACTACTATTATGTCCTCCAAATCCTAAAGAGTTAGATATTGCATATTTTATTTCTTGGTTTCTTCCTTGATTTGGCACTATGTCTAAATCACATTCTTCGTCAGGTACTTTATAGTTTATTGTAGCAGGTACAAAACTTTCTTCTATTGCTTTACAACATACTACTGCTTCTATTCCACCTGCTGCACCCAAAAGATGCCCTGTATGCCCTTTTGTTGAACTCATCATTACTGTTTTTGCTGCTTCTCCCAAAGCAGTTTTTACTGCTTGTGTTTCGCAAGAATCATTTAAATGTGTTGATGTACCATGTGCATTTATATATGTTATTTCTTCTGGTTTTACATTTCCTTCTTGCATTGCTATTTTCATTGCTCTTGCTCCACCTTCTCCTCCTGGTGCTGGTGAAGTTATATGATAACTGTCTGATGTTGCTCCATATCCTACTATTTCTGCATATATTTTTGCTCCTCTTTTCTTTGCATGTTCATACTCTTCTAGTATAACTATTCCTGCTCCTTCTCCCATTACAAATCCATTTCTTTCTTTATCAAAAGGCATACTTGCTCTTGTTTTATCTTCACTTTTTGATAATGCTTTTATATTTGAAAATCCTGCTATACTAAGTGGTGTTATACCTGCTTCTGTTCCTCCTGATATAATTACATCTTGATAACCATGTTTTATCATTCTAAAACTTTCACCTATACAATGTGTACCTGATGCACAAGCAGTTACCATTGCCATTGATTCTCCTCTTGCACCTAAATCTATTGCAACATTACCTGCTGCCATATTTAATATTCCCATTGGTATATACATAGGTGATACTCTATCTGGCCCTTTTGTCATACATTTTCCATGTTCTGTTTCTATTGTTTCTATTCCACCAATACCAGAACCTAATATTACACCTATTCTTTCCATATCTTCTACTTCTTTATCTAATTTGCTATCTTTCCATGCTTCTCTTGATGCAATTATTGCAAATTGTGAAAATCTATCTAATCTTTTTGCTTCTCTTTTTTCAAAATATTCTTCTGGATTATAGTTTTTAACTTCTGCAGCTAGTTTTACTTTAAAATCTGTTGTATCAAATGCTGTAATATTATCTATACCACATTTTCCTTCTTTTATTCCTTTCCAAAATTCTTCTACATTATTTCCTATTGGTGTTATTGCACCTAAACCTGTTATTACAACTCTTCTCTCCATTTTTACTTTCCTCTCTTTATTTAAGTTTATATTCTTTACTTTACATTACCATTCCGCCATCTACATTTATAACTTGACCTGTTATATATGAACTTTTTTCTGATCCTAAAAAATATATTAATTCTGCAACTTCTTTTGCACTTCCCATTCTTTTTAATGGTATTTGATTATGTATTTCTTCTTTTACATTTTCAGGTAAAACATTTGTCATATCTGTTTCTATAAATCCTGGTGCTACTGCATTTGCTCTTATATTTCTTGATGCTAATTCTTTTGCTACACTTTTTGTAAATCCAATTATTCCTGCTTTCGAAGCTGAATAATTACATTGACCAGCATTTCCTGAAACTCCAACTACTGAAGAAAGATTTATTATGCTTCCGCTTCTTTTTTTCATCATATATTTAGTTACTGCTTTTGTAACTATAAATGTTCCTTTTAAATTTATTTCTAAAACCTTATCAAAATCTTCTTCGCTCATTCTCATTAATAAATTATCTCTAGTTATTCCTGCATTATTAACAAGTACATCGATTTTTCCAAATTTCTCAATTGCTTGTTTTATAACTTCTTGAACTTCTACTTCTTTAGAAACATCTGCTTTTAAAATTAATGTTTCTGCTCCCTTTTCCTCAAATTCTTTTTTTAATGCTTCTACATCTGTTTTTTCTGATACATAATTTATTATAACATCATATCCTTCTTCTGCAAATTTTAATGCAACTTCTTTTCCTATCCCTCTTGATCCGCCTGTTACCAATACTGTTTTTCGTTCTTCCATAAGTACCTCCTTTTAACTATTCAATTTTAAATATTGTTTATATAACTTTCTAATGTTTCTAAATTGTTTATATTATATACCTTTGCTTCTTTGTTGTCTTTTTTTATAAATCCTGTTAAAACTTTTCCTGGACCTATTTCAACATATTCTTCAATTTCTTCATTTTCCATAAGTTTTATTGCTTTGTCAAATCTTACTGGACTTATTATATGTTTTGCTAATATTTCTTTTATATTATCATTTTTAGTATAATAATTTCCATCTAAATTTTTTATAACTTTTATATTTTCACAATTTTCTATTCTGAAATTTGATTCATACTTTTCTAATTCTTTTTCATAAGCATTTTTTGCTTCTTGCAATTTTACTGTATGGAATGGTCCACTTGTTTTTAATTTTATTGCTCTTTTCGCTCCTGCTTGTTTTAAAAGTTCTATTGCTTCATCTATTGCATTTGTTTCTCCAGATATTGCTGTTTGCACACTACAATTATAGTTAGCAGGTACTACAAATTTTCCTTGTTCATTTAATTTTTTACAAATTTCTTCTATTTTATTTACTTCTAATCCTATTATTGCTGCCATTGCATATTCTTCTTTTGGTAATAGATTTCCCATATAATATCCTCTTTTTTGTATTAATTTAATACCATCCTCAAAAGACATTATTCCAGAATAAATTAATGCACCATATTCTCCTAAACTTAATCCAACCGCTATATCAGCATTAATATTTTTACTTTTAAGTACTTCTAATATTGCTAAACTTGTTGTTAATATTGCAATTTGTGTATTCTCTGTTTTATTCAATTCTTCTTCTGGTCCTTCAAAACATATCTTCTTTATATCTATATTTGAAATCTCACTAGCTTTTTCATATATCTTTCTTGCCTCTTCATATTTTTCATATATGTCTTTTCCCATTCCAACTATTTGACTTCCTTGCCCAGGAAATAGAAATGCTCTTTTCATTTTTTTATCTTCCTTTCATATAACTTATATTTCTAATAAAATACTTCCTGTATTTAAACCACCGCCATAGCCTAATAAAATGATTTTATCTCCTGATTTTAACATTTTATTTTCCATAATTTCATTTAATGCTATCGGTATACTTGCACAAAATGTATTTCCTATATTTTCAATATTTGTAAATAATTTATTTTCTTCTATTTTTAGTCTTGTTGATATTGCCTTCATTATTTTCATATTTGATTGATGTGGTATTATATATTTAATATTTTCGATATCTTCATTTGCAAGTGATAAAAGTTCTTTTACATTTTCTACTGGTTTTGTCACTGCATATTTATATATCTCTTTTCCTTGCATATATATTTTTTCATTAGTTTTACAAGTTAATATTTCATTATTTTTACCTTCTGCTTTTATATTTGAATAATATATTTTTTTATCATTCGTTTTTTGTAAAAGAGTTGCTCCTGCACCATCTGATAGGATTATTGAAGTATTTATATCATCTTTTTCTGTGAATTTAGATAATACTTCTACTCCTATTACTAATGCTTTTTCAACAATTCCCGCTTTTATATACATTACTGCTATATCAAAAGCATTAATATATCCACTACATCCTGCTAATATATCTAAACTTATACATTTATCTATATCTAATTTTTTTTGAACATAATTTGATATTCCTGGCATTAGATTTTCAGTTGTTGTCGTTGCTGTTATTATTAAGCCTATATTCTCTTTTTCTATGTTTTTTGAAAATAAATTTTCTACTGCTTTTAATGCTATATCTTGTATTTTTTCATTCGTATAATATCTTTTTACTATACCTGTTCTTTTTTTTATATATCCCTTTTCTAAATCTAATTTTTCCTCTAATTCTTCACTTGTAATTGGTATTTCTGGAATATATACTCCATTTGCTACTATTTTAATATTTTCCATATTTCCTCTTTTCCTTTATATTTATACACTATTTTCATTTTTTTTTCTATTAGAATGAGTGGTCAATACATATTTCATATAAAAAAGGAATGACTAAAAAATTAAATTATTTTAATCATCCCCTTTTTCTATTATTGTTCAAAAATTTCTATTCCCTCATTATTTTCAGAATTATTATTCTCATTGCTATTTTGTTCTTCTTTATTATTAACTGTATTATTCGTACTATTATTTGTAGTATTATTTTCTACATTTGAATTATTATTGCTATTATTGGTGTTATTTTCTTTCTCATTATTTGAATTATTATTTGTAATTGTTTTTACTCCTATTTGATTTAAGTATTCTTCTGCATCAAATGATCTATCATTTACTGCTATATAATAGTGCTTTTTGCCTTCACTTATTGTCATATATATATCATCTGCTCTAGGTTCAAATAATTTTTCTCCTGATGAATTAATTAATGTATATTTTTTATCTTTGCAGGCAACTACTACATCGTAATTAGGAATAACTAATAAATTCAAAGCGTTTTTATTATTTGATGCTATATATCCTAAACTGTCATATTCGAAATCTACTACCAATTCACCATTTTTATTATATAATCCCCAATATTTGTCTTTTCTTGCAGGTATTAAATTTCCAACTAAAAGATATTTATTCATTACTTCGTTTTCAGAAAATCTTGATAAATCTACACCTATTTCATCGTTTTCAATGTATATTCTAGTATTTCCTCTAATATCTATAACACCGTATTTGTTATCTTTTTTGGCCACATATAATCCATTATCACTATCCATCAGGCTAATACTATCGTATATTATTTGTACTTTTGTTTCTCTTTGTGTTGATATTATGCCTACTTTTTTATTACTTTCTACAAGAAAATCTCCTACTTCTGGCATATATGTTATTTTATCATATTTAGGTTCTAATATTGGTTCTCCATCTACTGAAATTACTCCATATTGCTCTTTTGTTTCTTTTTTCATTACTACTAGCATATCTTTTAAAACAGTTTTTTGATTTACAAATTCACTATCTATCTCTGAATAACCATAATCCAATACTTTAGTTTCATAAGCAGATATCAAATATGGCATCGTTAATATAGTAATTTTATTATTTTTTTGATTATAATCAAAACTAACATTGTAGCCTTTTTCAATAGCATCTGCAGTCGCATATAACTCTCCATTTATTGCTTTAACAGGTTCATCTGTATATACATATTCATAGTTTTCACTTTCATTATTTAAATCTAATTTATAAATCTTATTAGATCCTAATTCAAAATTAGCAACTTCATTTTCTGATTGTACATAACATTGGTTTTTAGATTCAGATTTTGCTTTGTATTCTCCATCAAAACTTGAATAATTGAAAAAACTTGCTATTTTCTTTATAGGTATATATACTTTTCCATTATCTTCAATAACCAATAATTCTTTTATTTGTTCATTAACATTCCCATCTAATGTTACTGTTAATATTGTTGATTTTATATATAACAAATATAATGTAATTCCTATAATAGCTAATATAGTAACTATTATACATACTAAAATTATTGTTTTTAATTTACTTCCTTTTTTTTCTTTTTCATAACTTATACTTTCCTCAATAAGATTCATTTGTACCCCACCTTTACTTTTCATAACCATATTTTTGGTAAAATTCTTCACTAAATGTTTTTAGATTATCATTCTCTATTTCTATTTTAACCCTTTCCATTAAATTAGTCAAGAACCTTAAGTTGTGAATTGATAACAATCTTACTCCTAAAATTTCATTTTCTTTTATAAGGTGCCTAATATATGCCCTTGAATAATTTTTACAAGTATAGCAATCACATTCTGAATCTAATGGTCTCCAGTCTCTTTCGTAAGTTGCATTTCTTACAACAACTTTTCCATTCCATGTCATTGCAGTTCCATTTCTTGCAATTCTAGTTGGTAAAACACAGTCACACATATCAATTCCTGCTATAGCTGCTTCTATTAAATAATCTGGTGTTCCTACTCCCATTAAATATCTTGGTTTGTCTTTAGGCATAAGTGGAGCAGTATATCTTAGTATATCTAAAAACTCTTCTTTAGGTTCACCAACACTTATTCCTCCTATAGCATAACCTGGTAAATCTAAATCTATTAAATCTTTTGCGCTTCTTTCTCTTAAATCTTTATAAAAACCGCCTTGTATTATTCCAAATAAAGCTTGTTTATCAACTGTTTTATGAGCATCTTTACATCTTTTAGCCCATCTTGTCGTTCTTTCCATAGAATTTTTGGTATATTCGTAAGTAGATGGATATGGACAACATTCATCAAATGCCATAATAATATCTGCACCTAAATCTTCTTCTATTTCCATAACAGATTCTGGTGAGAAGAAATGTTTACTTCCATCTAAATGTGATTTAAATTCTACACCTTCTTCATGTATTTTCCTTAAATCACCTAAACTAAATACTTGAAATCCTCCACTATCTGTAAGAATAGGTCTATCCCATTTCATAAAATTATGAAGTCCTCCCGCTTCTTTTACAATTTTATTACCTGGTCTTAAATATAGATGATATGTATTTGATAATATAATTTCTGCTTTTACTTCATTTTTCAATTCCTCTGGTGTCATTGATTTAACTGTTGCTTGTGTTCCTACTGGCATAAATACTGGTGTTTGTATATCTCCATGTGGAGTATGTATCACTCCTCTTCTTGCTCCTGTTTGTTTACATTCGTGTAATAATTCATATTTTACTGCTGGTCCCATATTTTCTCCTTAATATATTTATTTTATAAACATTGCATCTCCAAAACTAAAAAATCTATATTTTTCTTTTACAGCCTCGTTATATGCTTTTAGTATATATTCTTTACCTGCTAATGCAGATACTAACATTAATAATGTGGATTGTGGTAAATGAAAATTAGTTATTAATCCATCTAAACATTTAAATTTGTATCCTGGATATATAAATATTTTGGTATCACCTTCTATTTCTTTAACAAAACCATCTTCATCTGCAATACTTTCCAACACTCTACAAGATGTTGTCCCCACTGCTATTACTTTTTTTCCATTTTTCTTTGTTTCATTTATTTTTTCTACATCCTCTTTTTTTATGTAAAAATGTTCTGAATGCATATCATGATCTTCTACTTTTTCTTCTTTAACTGGTCTGAAAGTACCTATTCCTACATGTAATGTTACATTTGCTATTTTTACACCTTTTTCTTCTATTTTTTTTAATAATTCAGGTGTAAAATGTAATCCTGCTGTTGGAGCTGCTGCTGATCCCTCATATTTTGCATATACTGTTTGATATCTATCTTTTTCTTTTAATTCTTCATGTATATATGGTGGAAGTGGCATAAGACCTATTTTGTCTAATATTTCATTAAAAATTCCGTCATATTCGAATTTAACTTTTCTTGTTCCTCCTGGCATTGTATCAATAATTTTCGCCTTTAATAATCCATCTCCAAATATAACATTTGTTCCAATATGAAGTTTATTTCCTGGTCTAACTATTGTTTCCCATATATCTCCTTCTATATTATTTAATAACAAAAATTCTACATTTGCACCAGTATCTTTTTTTCCATATATTCTTGCTGGAATTACTTTCGTGTTATTCCTTACTAAACAATCTCCTGGTTCCAAATATTCTATTATATCTTTAAAAGTTCTATGTTCTATCGTTTGATTTTCTCTATCTAATACCATTAATCTTGATTCATCTCTTTTTTTAATTGGTATTTGCGCAATTAATTCTTCTGGTAATTCATAATTAAAATCTGATACTTTCATTTCTATTTCTCCTTTATTTTGCTGCTATTAATTCTAATTTCATTGATATTTTTTCAAATATTCCTCTTATTTCTTCTATTATATTCTGTGGTTCTTTGAATTCCTCTATTTTATATGAAAATTCAAAATTTTGTTGTTTCGCTGGTTTTAAATTATATACTTCTTCTGGCAAACCTATTTTTCCATTTTCTGAATTTATATTTTTATTCATATAATCTGTATACCACTTTTTTTGTCCTATTAATTTTTCTTCTTCATAGCCATATTTTAAATAATCATGTAATTCTGGTATTTCATATCCGTACTCAGTAGCAGTTCTTTCTAAAGAATGTAAAAATTCATGTAAAAATACTTCTTCTGGAAAAGTATTTACTAATGTGTTATATTTATATATATAATTTTTAGAATCATTTGGAAGTCTTATATTAGAAAATCCTATTCCATAATAATCCATTGAACCTAAACCTATCCAGTCTTTTATTTCTATATCATCTTGATGTTCTTCATCTCCGAAGTCTTATTACTATAAAAATATGATCATAATTGTTTTTTTGAATTACTTCTCTTATTTGTTTTTCTACATCTTCTGGTCCTACATAATACCCAAACTTTTCATCATATGATAAAGAAGTAATTGGTTCACTAATTTCATATATATCATATTCTGCTGTCATTTTTCCATTTGATAGTTGATTTGTAGAGTTTTTAAATCTTTGTATTGTACTTTTTATATCAGAAATATCTGATTGGCTAACTTCTAATTTAATATTTTCATTGTCTATATTCACATCTGTATATTTGAATATAAAGCAAGCAAATTTCCAATTATTGTTTTCATCTAATATTCCTTGTTCTATTGTAAAATCTGAAAACCAAGCTTCTCCTTTTACTTTTCCTAGATATCCTCCTAGTCTAAATCCAATGTTTACAGTTTCCCTATTTTTAGAATTAAATATTAATTCGATCTTTTGCCAATCTTCTGTCCCACTTATTGCTACTGATCTTTCTGTTGTACCTTCTATTGATATTTGTGCTCCTACTCCTGATACTTGTTCTTCTTTTTCTACATTTTTAGTTTTTACCATACAAGTTACTTTATATGGTTGATTTTTTTCTACTTTTATTGTTTTAGAAAACATTGCATCATTATATTCTGGTGATTCTATTTTATAGCTCCTTTTATCTGAATACTTTATTTCTTTATCTCTTATAAAAGTAGAAGTATATAGATTTGTTTCACTTTTGGTAAAATCATTAAAATTATTTTTTTGATAAAATTGATATGAAAAATATAAACATATTAGTAAAATAATTAAAAAAATGAAATTTATTATTTTTTTATTCATTTTTTTCTCCTTTTCTTTATATATTATACAGTATTATTTTGTGTTTATCAATAATTTAGTTTTTGAAAAATAAAAAACATCCTATAAAAGAATGTTTTTATAATTTCTATTTATCTAACATTATCACCTAATAAAACATATATTTTAACCAAAGATTCCTCTTTTCTTTATAGGTGGTTGTTCATTCATTGTTTTAGCTAATTCTACTAGT
>CALXZW010000036.1 GCA_944393345.1 uncultured Clostridia bacterium | reverse complement strand
CCAAAGAGTATTATATCCTTTCATTCTTTTATATCTTATTAAAATATCTTGTATTGTTCCATCTAATGCATGACCCATGTGTAATTTTCCTGTTACATTTGGTGGAGGCATCATTATACAAAAACTTTCTTTTGTTTTATCCATATTAGGTTTAAAATATCCTGATTTTTCCCATTTTTTATATAATTCTTCTTCAAAATTTTGAGGATTATATTTCTCCTTTAAAATTTGCTTTTCCATAACAATCATCCTTTCTTTTTATGTCCATTTCAGACGTTTCTTTTTGGACATTTTTGTCCAATTGGGGATACATTTTCTTTTAGAGATTTTAATTATCAAAAAACTCGTCCTTAGAATATTCTAAGGGCGAGTTTATCTCACGGTACCACCTTAATTATTATTAATTTATTTAATAACATCTCCATTTAGCCTATAACGTGGCTTAGACGGATTCCTTACTTGTTTTCAGAAAATCGACAAAAAAGCTACCTTCAGTTTTCTTTATTTTAGAAGCTCTCAGCCAATGACTTCTATTCTCTTTAAATTCTGATAAACTTACTCCTCTTTTTTATAGTCTTGCTATATAATTATGTTAATATTATTGCATATTTTTTGTAATAATTCAAGTATATTCAAAAATTTTATTTTTTATATTCCATTATCTACATAGACTCTTTCATTTGGATAATACATATTTAATTGTTCTCTAGCAGTTTCTTCTATAAATTCTAGAGAATCTACATCTTCTTTTTTCTTTGATAATTCTTGATTATATTCAGTTTCTTCTTGAATTTTTTGTGATAATTCTTTATTTTCATTATTATATTGATTTAAAGTTTTTTGTTGATTAATTAATGTAAATACAACATATATTCCAATTACACCAATAGATAATGTTTTAATTATTTTTTTATATTTTTTCATCATTCGCTCCAGTTTTAAATAGTTTTTTCCTATAATAATATTATTCTACATATTTCTTTTTTATCCTTCTTTTATTTTAACTTTTTTACTATTTTTTGGTTTAAAATTGTTGTTAATTAACAATTTTGTCGTATATTTTTTTATTATTTTTCTTACGTTAATTATTATAAATGCTACTGGCTTATAGAATATTGATTTTAAGATTTTTAATAATAATTTTATTGGATATAAAATTATTTCTATTATTTTCGCTATAATCATTTTTATAAAATTTATTATTTTTACATTAATTTTTATTACATATGAACTTATAGACAACATATATAATGTAATTCCTAATAAAACACCTAAAAACATATATATTCTTATTTCACCATTATTAAATGTGAAAATCGAATATAATAAAATTATTCCTGTAAGTATCCAAAAAATAAAATCTTCTATATATGTTATTATATTATTTGTTTTAAAGGTTCTTCTCATTATTCTAAAAAAGTCAAATAACAAACCTATCAAAATCCCGTTAATAATAAATACCATAAATATAAATGCTTGATTTTCTATCATTATTTGACCTCCATTAATCTTACTTGAATATTTTACTCATTAATCCACCTTTTGATGTTTTATCTCCTGATTTTTCACTATATGCTAAATTTGATATATCTCCTTCAATTATCACTTCTGATGTGTCAATACTTAATTTGTTAATTCTAATATTTTCGCCTTTAACAGTAAGTAATCCTAATTCTGTTTCTACAATTACAACTTGATCATCGAAGCTTAGTACATCTAATACTCCAGATATACTTAACTTTCCCCTATTTTCTAATATAAGATTTTGTACTACTCCTGTACTGATAGTTTTTCTTTCATCTATAGTCATGTCCGAACCTCCTTATTTTTATCACTAAAATATATATATTCATTTCCCCATAATTTAGAACCTTATTTTTTATTGTATTGGAAAATTTGAACATCTTTACGTATAGAACCATATTAAGTTCTTTATGTTATACCTATTTACAAAGCAAATGCATATGTGACGAAATCTCTTTTCTTATAATAGAAAAAGCACATAAGCAAATCTCAATTAATGAGAATTTTTATGTACTTTTTGTATGTTATATTCTTATATCACAATCATTTTATGTAATTTATTTAAAACTTTATCATCTATAATATTCTTAAATGTTATACTTATTTTAGTTTCAGAAACTTCAAATTCTAACATTTCTAATTTTTCTTCTTTTATAATATCTAATACTTGTTTTATTGCATTAGTATTTCTAATAATACCATTACCTACAATTGAAATTCTTGAACAGTCTTTTTTTACTATACCCTTTATTGTATTTTCTTCAATTTCGTTAGAAATTATTGTTCCTGGATTATCATTAAAGGTTGATTTGGCTATTATTGGAATTTTAAATTTTTTTCCTATTTCCACACATCTATTGTGTAATACTTTTGCTCCTTCATTAGATAATTCTAACATTTCTTCATAAGATATATTTTTTAATTTCTCCGCTTCTTGCACTTTATTAGGATCTGCAGTATATATTCCATCTACATCTGAAAATATGTAACAATTTTTTGCCTTTAATGCTGCTGCTACAGCAACAGCTGTTGTATCTGACCCACCTCGTCCAAATGTAGTTATCTTTCCATCTTCACTTATTCCTTGGAATCCTGCTATAATAACAATTTTCCTTTTTTCTAATTCTCGATTTATCCTTTCTGTATCTATACTTTTTATTATGGCATTTGTATTACTGTTATTAGTAATTATTCCGTGCTTGCCATCCTGTTAGTGATATTGATTTATATCCCATATCATTTAGTAATATGCTAAGTTTGGCTATTGAAATTTGCTCACCTGTGCTTAATAACATATCTAATTCTCTGTCACTAACATCACTTGATAATTGTTTTGCCTCCTCTATTAGTTTGTCTGTCATTTTTCCTTGTGCTGAAAGTATAACAACTACATTGTTGTTATTTTTGTACATGCTAATAATCTTGTTTGCTACTAATTTTAATCTTTCGTTATTTTCAACTGAACTTCCTCCAAATTTTAATACTATTGTGTCCATATTGGCACCTTCTTTATAATAATATAAGAGCCTATTAAATTTAATATGGCTCTTAATATTATATGTATTGACTTTCTTAAAGTCAATAATTTAGATGTTTTTTTTCAAATATTCCTCCATAAATTTATCTATTTCTCCATCCATAACTGCTTCTACATTTCCTACTTCATAATTTGTTCTATGGTCTTTTACCATTGTATATGGACAAAAAACATAAGAACGAATTTGGCTTCCCCAAGCAATATCTTTTTGTTCACCTTTTAAATCTTCAATTTTTTCTTTTTGCTCTTTTTCCTTTAAATCAAATATTTTTGATTTAAGCATTTTCATTGCCGTTTCCCTATTTTGAATTTGCGAACGTTCTGATTGACAAGCTACAACTATATTTGTTGGTATATGTGTGATTCTTACTGCAGAAGAAGTTTTATTTATATGTTGTCCTCCTGCACCAGAAGCTCTGTATGTGTCTACCCTCAAATCATCAGGGTTTATTTCTATTTCTATATCGTCTGTTATTTCTGGCAATACTTCTACTGAAGCAAAAGATGTATGTCTTCTTCCTCCACTATCAAATGGTGAAATTCTAACTAGTCTATGCACTCCCATTTCACATTTCATATATCCATAAGCATTTTCGCCTATAACTTCAAATGTAACACTTTTTATTCCTGCTTCTTCTCCTTCTAAATAGTCTAATTCTTTTATATCATAATTATTTTTATTAGCCCATCTTGTATACATCCTATATAGCATTTCCGCCCAATCTTGAGACTCTGTTCCCCCTGCTCCAGGATGAATTGTTACTATCGCATTATTATTATCATATTTACCGGAAAGTAATATTTTTATTTCCAATTTTTCTATGTCTTTTTCTATTTTTTGTGTACCTTTTACTATTTCTTTTGCTATTTCTTCATCTGGCTCTAAATTTACTAATTCTGTTAATTCCTCTATATTTTTTATATCATCTTTTATTTTAGTATATTCTGTTATTTTACTTTTTACATTTTTTATTTCTGATAATACTTTATTTGAATTTTTTATATCTTTCCAAAATTCTTCTTTAATTGTTTTTTCTTCTAATTCATTTAATTTATTTTTTAAGCCTTCTATGTCAAAGAGAATCTCCTAATTCTTGGATTTTTTGATTTAGCATTTGAAGTTTTTTATTGTTTTCTTCTAATTCTATCATTTTTATTCCTCCTCAAGCATTTTGTTCTGTAATTTTTGTTATCTATTTTATTATATAATACATTTTAAATATGTCAACTATAAATTATCTTTTTTAATTAATGTAATTTATTTGTTGTTTTTTGATTAATTCATGTATTGTTAACTCTTTTGAATTTATATTATTTTTATCCATTTTAATAGCTGTTATTTGATTGTTATAATAAGTTTTGTAATAATATATTCCTTTATCAATATTAATGCAAGACGAATATGTTGTAATATCATATTTACCTTCTTTAGTTATTGTTGATCCTTTAATCATAGCAACTGAATCTAAAATATGAAAAAATTGTGAAATAGATTCTTCTTCTGAACTACCTGTCACTGAATTTAATTTATTAAAAGCAACTCTAACAAATCTAGAAGCGGGTGAATTATCCCCTGGAAGTCCTATCGCTCCCATACCTTGTCCATAACTAGATAATGATATATTATCAGAAAATCTACTTTCAGTATTCTTAGGTGTAAGATTTAAATAATTATTTATATTCGTTAAATGATATGGAAATTGAGGATTATTTGTTAATACACCTATAGGATTATCATATATCTTTAAACCTTCTTTTGTTTGTTCTAATATAATACAGTTATTTTTATCGCTAATCATCCAATGTAATTCAGCTAATGGCATATTTTCACTAAAAGGTTCATTTATTAAATTTATTTTTTGTAATTCTTTTTTAGCAGATTTTATACTTGCAAAGTTTCCCAATAGCCATGGTATTAATTCAAATGGTGACATATTAATTTTTTCTTTTTTCGTTTTTTCATAACAAGCATTTCCAGGGAAATATAATCCTGCTATTGATAATCCTTTTTCATTAGTTGCTTCTGCATATAATGGATAGTTATTTACAACAGTTGCCATTCCTATCATTGCATATTTAGTTTTAAATTTTTTTTCTTTTTTCAATTTAAATTCATATTCTCTAGGAGTTATTACAACTTTTTCTCCAAAATTATATTCTAAATCTAAATTCCTACCAAAATAATTGTCTAAAGTTTTTAAATTAATACACGTACACATAAGAATCCTCCTTTTGAACCTTAAAAATTTTTTCTCTAAAGTTCTCATTTCTTTATATCTTACTCAAATGGAACAAATTTATACACTGCTTCTGCAAATCCTGCATTGTCTACAGAATTTGTTGTAACATAATTAGCAACGTTTTTTACTTCATCGTAAGCATTATTAACTGCTGCCCCAATACCAGATTCCCTAAACATGTCAATATCATTAATATTGTCACCTATTGATAAAATATTTTCTTTTGGTAACTTTAGATAATCTTCTAAAATTTTTAAAGCTTTTCCTTTGGAAACATTTAACGGAGATATATCTAAATATTCATATTCTTTATCTATTATTTTATCTTTATATTTTCCGGTTTTTGAAATGCAAACAATAGACAAACTTGTCCTTTTCTCTAATTCTACTTTTAATTCTTCAATATTATTTTTTGAAGAAATAACTAATTTTAAAATTGTTGGTCTTTCTTTTTTGATATACTCTGAAATATTTTTTACAATTTTAATTTTAATTTGACTAGGAAAAAGTATGGAATTTCTTAAATCCATATATTCTAAATTTTGGGTTATAATACTATCTTCTGTATATGCATGTATATGTAATTTACGTTTTTTGGCTATAGATATGCATATATTTATTTCATCATAATTAAGTATGTTTCTTGCTATTTCTTCACCTGTTGACAAATTTACTATTTGACTTCCATTTCCAAATATGCCATAATTGGCATTCAAATCTTTACAAATATCTTTACTAATACAATATGTCTTTCCTGTACAAACTACGAACGGAATATTAGCTTTATTTAAATCTGCAATCGCTTTAAAATTCTCTTGTGAAATTTTTCGTTTATCATCTATAATTGTACCATCTAAATCACTTGCTATTAATTTTATCATAATAAAATCCCTCTTATTTTAGTGAATTTTGCTTAGAATTGTGCCAAATTTAATTGTAAATTACGAACTTTTTAATATAATATTTGTTTTTTACTATTTTGGATATTTCTAATATTATAATTTTATTAATAAGTCCTGCTGTTATTATATTTATACGATTTATTTTTATCAATACTTTTTTTGATTTTTTCAAAATATAGAAGCGGTTTATTTAATTTTTGACTGTATTATAATTATTTTTATTTAAAAAATATTCTAAATACTTATCTGTAAATTCTTTTAATTTGTCTTTTTTTACTTTTAATTTTTCTATCAAATCATATGCAATTTTATATGCATTATCATAATCTTCTTTTGTTATTTCTAATCTTCTATATGCTTCTTCTAATTCCTCTTCATCTAGTAAAATTATTTCTTCATCTTTATTAATAACTACATCTAAATATAAATCATCTTCAAATGGAATACCATTTTCTTTTCCAATTTGTCTTGAAATATCAAAATACCATTCCACTATTTCATTTTTTTCATTATACATTGCAGTTAGTTTTATTTTTGAATTATAATCATAAAATTCCAACCATTTATATCCATTATCCAAAATTGTTTCTCCATTTGGTATGATAATTTTATTAATTACTTTTTTGAAATTGTAATAACAAATATCTCCATTAAATTTATCACTTGTTACTGGCTCTATTTTATAAAATAAATCTTTTACTTTTCCTCCAACAAGTCTATCTGCATATCTTTTCTTTAAACTAATCCAATATCTCTGTATAAGTTCACCATTAATATATACTTCATTTTCGAGTACACCACCATTATTTATAATACTTTTAGCAGATCCTATATTTGTTTTATCGCAATCCATTAAAACATTGCCTATTCCTAGTTTTTTACATTCTTTTAATGCCAGTCTAATTTGTTCAGTAGCATAACCTTTTTTTCTTTCTGAAGGTCTTACACTGTCTCCTATATGTCCACCATAATTTAATAATTTTTCATTTAATTTATGTCTAATTTGTACATTACCAACAATTTTATTGTCAGATTTTCTTACTGTTAAATAAAGTGTTGATGGAATTTTGTTATCTTCAATGTTTTCCTCATACAAATCATTTTTTATTTTCTTCAACCATTCATCAAAATTCTTTATTTTATCAAGACTTCCATCTCCTGCTATTTCATATTCCCCATTATCTATAAATTCTTGTAAATATTCTTCTACTTGTTTTTTATATTCCTCAGTTGGAAATACTAATTCTAATTCTTCACATTCTTTTCTCTTTAAATTATAAATAAATCCTACTTCTTCGTATTCTTTATTCCCTTTTTGAATTAACTTTTCTCCACAATAGATTCCACCCATTTTTTCATAAAATGCTCTTGATGGATAATTATCTTTTAAACACCATATAATCATTTTTGAGTATTTATTTTCTCTGAATTCATTTTTTACATAATCAACTAGTGCTTTACCAATTCCTTTTCTTTTTAGTTCTGGTTTTACATATAATGCCAAAATTTCACAATCAACATCTAAGAATTTGTCTCCATATGCATTCCCTTCTCTATATCTACAAAATCCAAGTATTTTATTTTTTTCTTCTGCCACAACAAATCCATTTTCTGCATAGTCTTTTAATCTTTTTTGATAAAATTCATCAACACTTAATTGGTCTAAGTATTCATCATCCACAATACCTCTATATGCTGTTTGCCATCCTTTAATTGCTATTTCAGAAACATCTCTTAAATCTTCTTTCTTTACATTCCTTACTATCATTTTCCCCCTCCTAAAAAATAATTATATACTACTTTTGTATTTATATGTTCTCCAAATACTTTATAATTTTTCCTTGTTTCTTAGCATATTCAATTTCATTCTTTGTACTTTCTCCAATATATCCTTCAAAATTTATTACATAAATTTCGTCTGACATATCTATTCTCTGTTTATGCATTTCATCTAGCATGTTCTTAGTTTCATTATTTATTTCTTCTTTTTTGATATTATTAAAAAAATTAGGTGTAAAAACAATATTCCCACTTAATGTAAGTTTTTCTTGAACTTTCATAAATTCGTTTTTAAATTTAGTTGAACCACATAAAGTTATTATTTTATATTTGTTTTCGATATATTCTTGTTCTCTTAATTTATACTTTTCAATATTTTCTTTAGTTGCAAAACCATTATCTTTTATAACCTTTTCAATAAAATTAATTCCATCTAGGTGATCACATTCGTGTTGAATTAATCTTGCAAAAAATCCACTTATTTGCTTTATAATTTTATTTCCTTTTTCATCATAATATGTAAGTTCTATTTTTTTATATCTTTTTACTTTTCCCCTTATGTTTGGAACACTCATACAACCTTCATATTGAATATCTGTTTCATCTGATATATTTTTCCAAGTAGGATTTATCATTGATGTAATAGGTATTTCTTCTGCTTCATTGTAATTAATATTTTCTTTTTTTGCACCAACAACAATTATTCTTTTATTAATCCCAATTTGTGGTGCAGCAATTCCTAATCCATTTCCAAATATTAATGTTTCTTTTAAATCTTCGATTATATCAAGTATTTCTGCATCAATATTTTGTATATCTACTTTTTCAGATATGTTTTTTAAAATAGGATCTCCTATTTCTCTTATTTTTAATACTTTTCCCATTATATTTCTCCTTTTAATTTAAAATATATTTATATTTTACTCTAATTATTATAATGCATTTATCTAAAAAGTAAAATGATTATAAACAAATTTATTATTTTCTTACACAAAATTAAAAGTGCTAACACAAATGTTAACACTTTTAGTATTTATTATGCTTCGTCTCCCCATCTGTCCCAACCTTCAACTTGTCTTCTAGCAAATAATTCTATTTTACTTGTTTCAGTTCCGAATAATCTTTCTATACGTTTCATAACTTCATCTGGTTTTACTGAATGTCCTTGTCTAGGATGCATTACAATTTGTGGAACTGTCTTATCAACACTCTTTATATGTCCTCGCATAGCTAACAAACATAACTCAGCATTTGCTTTTGTATAACTTCCCATTCCTGCTAATGGTTGTCCATCTTTTTTTGTTTTAACCCATGTAAATGCGCAAGTTTTATATTTGAATCCCCATGCTTCTATTACTTTAAAAACTTCTGGAAGACATGGCATTGTTGTCCATATAAATAAAGCACAATTTTTTTCTCTAATCTTTTTTATATATTTTCCCAATTCACAAATTTCTTCTGTTTTCATTGTTCTATAATGTTTTTCTGGACAGAAGTTACCTCCTGTTTTTCCTTTTCCCCACAAATATGCCCATGGTGGATCTGCATATATAATTGAATATTTTTTATTTGTATTAGTTATATCAACTTTCATTTTTTATACTCCCATTTACATGTTGTAGTATCCTTTAACTTTAAAATAATTAAGTGCTTTAAAGAATAGTTTTCCTGCAATTGTTGGATTTAGTTGTTGCACCTTATTAATATCAAATGAAATTATTGAATCGTTTATTTTACAATCTTTAACATAAACAAAAAATAATGGATTAATTTTATATCCTGATATCTTACCATTACCACCTCGTTCTTTTCTTGTTTTTAATTCATTAATGTTAATTGAAACAATGTTATTATTAAAAATTGCTCCTTTTTCTATTAAAAAATTTTTTAATGCTCTAGGTGTCCATACATTATAATGATTTCTTCCTGCTGGTCTAATCTCTCCTTTGATTTCAGCCCACAAAGATACTTGATTTGCTGGTAACATTACTAAATATCCTTTTCTATCTTCTGTACATATAACATCAGCATATTTTTTTGTATAATTATTTGTTACTGCTATATTAACACTATCAGAAGTGAATTTGTGAATATTATTTCCCATAACTTCGAAAAAATTTATTCCTATATGTTCTTCCATCATTTCTTGAAATTGAGGATATCTTTCAATAAAATCATCTGTTAGTATTAGTAATCCATCTTCTCCATATTTAGGAAGATCTGGTTCACTTGTTTTAGCGCCAGGTTCTTTAAATTCTATTGTAAAGATATTTAAATCAATAACTGTTATTAATGCACTATCAATTCCGTTACATCCCCCTGCTTGAATAAGCATCTTAGTTTTATCATCATTACTATACACATATCTTGGAACAAGATTATAAGATGTTAATAAATTAAGTACATCATCTGGAATAACTTTATCACCTTCAAGACAATTAAAAAAATCATTTAACTGTAACATATTAGCAAAAGTTTGTGCATATACGCATTCACTAAAAACTGCAGATTGTATATTTCTTCCTGAATCATAGCTTTTTAATATTTGATGTGCTAATGCAGGACATTCATTTTTTATAATATTATTTATATACAAATCTTGTTTTCTTTCTGTAGCCATAGACCATATTTTTTTTCGCTCTTGTTTATTATAAATAACTTTAGTTGGTTTTATATTATAAAATTCTGTCATTATTTCTCTTTGTAATTTAGTTAATGGAATCATACACTTACCTCCAATGCCATATTTGAATGTATTAAATCAAAGATTTTGTAATTTATATCTAAATTCAATATTCTAAAAATTCTCTCATTAATTTTATCCCTATATTCACGCGGAAATTTTACATTCTCCTGTATTCCTACATTATTTTTTATAATTTTATATTTTACTTCATTCTTTATCATTTCATTAGTTGTCTCTTCAAAAAATCTTTTATCTTCCTCAGTTATCAAATCATAAATCATTGGAAGATCTAAAAGAAGATTTTTTGGATATGTTATTCCTCCATCATATAATCTCCAATACCAATATGCAAACGATGAATTTATAAAGCAATATACAAAATTAAATATATCTTTGTCATTAAATGATAATACTATTTGCCCATTTCTATTCATTTTTCCATAAGAAGCAGTTGTATAGTATCTACAAGTATTTGGCATTGACATAATATATTTTCCATCTTCTACAATATATTGCTTTAATGTTTTACCTTTACTTTTTCTCTCCCATATATCATATATTTTTTGTAATTCCTTAAAGCATTTATAAAATTTAGTTCTTTTTTCTGATATTATTTGTTTTTTAGGTGACAACATCTGTTTTAATTTTTTACACTTTAATAATTCTTTTCTTTCTGTTGCCTTAAATCTTATTAGTGGAGTCAATCTAAATCCTCTTTTATCAGGATTAGATTTAATTACTGATATTGCTGCTCTTACTGAATTACTAGTATTAGTATTAAATATTCCATGCTTTCTTCCACAAAAAATGTTTCCAGGAACATTATCAAAAGAATATATTTCACCATTTTTATCCTCTAATAACTTTCTAAGTGAATAAAATTTTGTTCCTGATATAAAACTAAATGGAGTAATAATTACCATTGATTTACTTTGTAGTATCATTTTCTCCATAAAAGCAGAATAAAACTCTTTTGTATCTAGTAACACTTCCGTTTTTTCCCAATTACTATCAATATTTGATATTGCTGCATATGGAGGATTTGATATAACTTTTGAATCTTTTGGAAGATTTATATTTTTATCAAGAAAGTCGCAATATATATCATGTATTTTATTTTCATATTCAATTCCATATTTAATCATTATAGATGTTTTACAGATTTTTAATGCAACTTTATCAAGGTCATATAAATATATCCTTCCTTCTGATATTAGTTTTATCGCCTCTTTAGTTCCAATTAAATTTAAAAATGTTAATATTAGTTTTCCTGTACCACAAGCAACATCACAAATGTTATATCCATCTAATTTTTCAAGCCATTCACTCATAATTTCTGCTATATCATCTGGTGTATAATATTGGCCATTATCTTTCTTTGATTGCTTATTACTTGTTGCAAGACCTATTTCATACATTTCGCCAAAATTATTTATTGTTAAAAAATCATTATTTTCTCCATATAAAATAACATAATCACAAATGCTATTCCAAGTTTTTTCTATTCCTTGTGTTTCAATATCGTTTATATACTCTTTAAGAGTATATGAATCAAGTTTTAGTTTAACTTCCTTGCTTAAAGCTTTAGCTGAATTATATATAATTTTCTCTAATAAAGATGATTTATCATCATTAAATAAAGTCATCTGAAGATTTTTTGCCTGACACATATTTCCTCCAAGAATTATCACAATTTAATTCCGTTATCATATTTTTTATATAAAAATTTCATTAACATTTTCTCTAATATTTATTATAATGTTTAATGAAAAAATATCATATTTTGCAAAATAATGTTATCATTTAAAATACTATTTGTCAAATTTATTTAAAACATTTTTTTCATTAAATAAAGAGAATATTAGCACATTACTAATACTCTCTTTGACTAATCAAACAATTTTTGTATTTTCTATCTGGTAACATAAAGATTTTATCTCTGAATTATCTTTTGTTACTTATGTTAAATCCCATTTATATTATCATTTGTTAATTCCATAATACTTTTTTTATATCCCTGCATAATAATTTTATATACTTTTTTATTTTCT
>CALXZW010000035.1 GCA_944393345.1 uncultured Clostridia bacterium | reverse complement strand
TGTTATCACCACTAAGATTTTAACATATATCTTTAAATATTACAATTTTGTAATATTTTATGAAATTACCCTGAACAAAAACTATTAAAAATTTAAATCCTATTACCTAAAGTCAAAAGATTAAGACTATATTACCCTAGTATTAAAATAGATATATACACAAAAAATTTACAAATTAATAAAAAGATTATATAAATAATGTCTCAAATATATAGAAAACAATTGTAAATCATATATGATAAATGTAATAAACATCAACATAAAAATTAAAAAATCAAACACTACCCCATATGTCAATGTCAATAAAAAATATAAAGAATTTTAGATTATCAATAGTGTAAAATACATAAGTTAAATATATCAAACTTATATTATATTTTACACTATAACTATATATATATTAGAAAAATTTTTCATATATTTATACTTAAAATTTCTTTTATCCTTTTAAATTTTTTTGTTAGATACAAATATCCTATTAGTGCTTCAAAAGCAGTTGCATACATATATTCTTGCATGTCTGAATTTTTAGGCAAATGATGATTTTGTGTATTTCTCCCTCTTCTTACTATTTCTCTTTCTTCATCAGTTAATTTATCTTGTATTTTTAATAACAAGTCTGCTTGACTTTTTGCTTTTACATATTTTATTGCTTCTATATGTAATTTGTTTGGTTTATAATTAGTTTCATTTACTAATTTAGTTCTTATATATAGTTCATACACACAATCTCCAACATAAGCCCAAGTTAATGGAGACATAAGATTAACTTCTGTTTCATTTCTTTTTATAGTTATAAAATCTTCCAATTTTTTCTTTCCTTTCCATAATAATATATATCAGTCTCTATTTGGACATGTATTTCCTTCATTTATACTTTTCTCTAAAATTAGACCTCTTCTAATGTTATTTTCCCTAATTTACCATTTTTAAATTCATCTAACATTATTTTTGCCGTTTTTTCATCGTCTATATTTCCGCCTGAAATTATGCATCCTCTTTTTTTACCTATTTCTTGCATTATTTCATATATGTTATCATTTTCTGGCAAATCTCGCTGTAATATTTCTTCTATGTATTTTCCATCTAATTTGTATCTTTCACATAAATTTATTTTATATTTATTTAGTAAAAACTTGGTTAAATTATATGATAATTCTACTTTATCTAATATTTCTTCTTTTATTGAACCTGTTAAAGCTAAATTTATTCCGACTTGTTGACTTTCAAATTTAGGCCATAAAACTCCTGGTGTATCTAATAATTCTATTTTTTCGTTTATTCTAATCCATTGTTTTTGTCTTGTTACTCCTGGTTTATTTCCTACATTAGCAGAAGTCTTTTTAGCTATTCTATTTATAAAAGATGATTTTCCCACATTTGGTATTCCTAAAATCATTACTCTAATTTTTCTTCCAACTCTACCTTTTAATTTTTGTTCTTCTAACTTATCTTCCATTATTAGTTCTATTTTTTTTATGCATTCATTAATTCCTCTTCCTGAATTTGAATCTGTCAATACCGCTTCTATTCCTTTTCTTTTAAAATGTTCCATCCATTTATCGTTTTGTTTTTCATCTGATAAATCACATTTGTTTAATATTACTATTTTCTTCTTTCCTTCAAGTATTTTTGCAATATTGGGATTTTGACTTGATATTGGTATTCTTGCATCTAGAATTTCTATTGCTATGTCTATTAATTTTAAGTCTTCTTGTATCTGTTTTATTGTTTTTGCCATATGTCCGTGGATACCAGTTAATATTTATCTTATTTTCATTCATTATTTTCACTCTTCCTCTTTTCTACTTCTTCTAACAATAAATCAAAATCTGATTTATATAATTTATCTTGCTTTACTCTATACTTTTCAAATTCTGTTAATGCTTTATCACAAGCTATTTCGTGTGATATTTTACCTGCATCTTTTAATATATCTCTATCATCTGCTAATAAAAACTTATCAATTCTAGTCGCCCAATCCTCCATAGTCATTGGTATGTTTCTCCTTGCTCTATCTTCTGCTAAATCTAAGAAAGCTGAGACAATACGTTCTAAACTTTCTAATTCTTCTTTAGTTAAATAATTTTTAGCCACTACGACATCTGTTTCAAGTATTTTCCCGTTTGGAGAATGTTTCCATGATATAAGTCCCATATTTTCTTTTTCTGAATCAACTCTATTATAAATTATTTCTGATGCTGTTTGGTGAGATACTGCATAATGCATTTTGTTTTGTACCTTTTTAAAAAATTTAATTGTAGTTGGAGATTTTTTATCATAGTCAACACTTGTTGCATAAATATCTGTTATTTTTTGATAAAATCTTCTTTCTGATAATCTTATTTCTCTAATTTCTGCCAATAATGAGTCATAATAATCTTCATCGAAAAAAGCACCATTAGCCATTCTTTTTTTGTCTATGATATATCCTTTTTTAGAAAATTCTTTTAAAATATTTGTTGCCCACCTTCTAAATTGAATTGCTCTGTCTGAATTGACTCGATAACCAACAGCAATAACAGCATCTAAATTGTAATATCTTAATGTTCTAGTGACCTCTCTAGTACCTTCTTTTTGAACTACCGAGAAATTCTCGGTAGTTGAATCTTTATCAATCTCTAAATCATTATAAATGTTTTTTAAATGTAATCCTATATTATCCGGCGAACAGTTATACAATTCTGACATTGCTTTTTGAGTTAACCATAAATCTCCATTTTCAAATCTAACTTGTACTCCTCTATCATGAGTTTGTCTTTCAAAAATTAAAAATTCAGCACTACTACTTCTAATTATTAAATCTTTTGACATTTTATCACCTTTACTTTTTGTGTTTTAATTTATATTCTTTTTTTCATTTTATTAAAGATACATATATGATTTTCTGCTTCTAATTCTGCATAATCAATATAATGTGAAGAATATATCTCTGTTATTTTTTGATAAAATATTATTTCACTTAAACGAATATTTCTAATTCTTCCAAGTGTTTCTTCAAAATATTCTTCTTAATATATTATTAACATGCTAAATTATTGAACTTCTTCCTACATCAAATAATTCTGCAATTAAATTTTGAGTAAGCCATATATCATTATTTATTAACATTACACTAACTTTAACATCATTGTTTGAATCTCTATATATTAAAAAATCATGATTAGTTATTTGTAAACTTTTGTCCTTTATAATTTTCTTTAATAAAATATCTCTTGATAAAACCTTAATATTTTTCCTTTTTAAATTCTTATTTAATTCTTCTAATACTTTATCAATTAATTTATCTTTTCTAATTTAGGAGCTTGTACATGAACTATTTCTGACATATGATATGCAATAATAATATTCATAATTCCTAACTTTTCTTAAAGTAAAAGAATTTCCACAATCTGAACATTCCAATCCAGATAAATCTTTTATATATCTAAAGTTATCTCTTGTATATCGTCAAATGGATAAGAAAATTCACCTATAATTTGCTCTAATTCTCCTAATTCGTTTAAATATCCAATTATTTTTTCTTCAGGTATATATTTTAATAAACATTTATATTCTTCAGGAATCTCACCATTGGCTTTAGCTGTTATAATCCCTTTTGAAGTTTTGGCATTATTAATATCTGGTACCAAAACATATAATTTCTTATCTCCTTTTTCTTTTGTTATTCTTAATTGATATTTTTGATTAATATCATCATATATAGCTTGTGCCGTACACGAAGCATCTTTTTCCTTAAAAATTATTTTATCATGTGGCAACATAGGTATTTGTTTTATTCTTTCTATTGGGAACCATTCTAAATTGCCTTCATTACAATCTGTAATTTCACCCTCACTACCGTCTATATGATATATGAAATATCTAATATACCATATTTCATTAGTTTTTTCATTTAATAATCTTACTTCTGAGTCACCTATTTCTTTTAATTTTTCTTTTCTTAATGATAGACCTATTTCTTCTTTAACTTCCCTACAAGCTACTTCTCTTATACCTTCATCAACTGAAAAATCTCCAGATTGTAGCGAAGATATTACCTTTTGGGATGATACTTTCTCTGCACTTTCTCCAGTATATGTTGATACTGATACTTTACCTCCGATTCCAACATATGAATTTGGAACTACTGTATGGGGTTTGGTTTGATGTAATAATAGTACATTTTCATTAGTATCTATAATATATACTGTAGTTGCTATAGCAGTCTTTGTTTTGTCATCAAATTTAAAGTCAAGACTTTCTTTTAGATTTATTTCTTCCATTGGCATCGTTCTCCATTTCTTTTAATATTTACTTTCCGCTTACTTCCACATTTGCCGTTTTATCTCAGTTAATGTTTATTTTATTTTCGTCCATTATCTTTATCTGAACTTTAGAAATATTTCTTAAAGTTCAAAACTTCCTTTTTATTTTTTACAAATTAATTTCTTTATAATTATAGCACATTTTACTCTGATTTTTAAGTCTTCTGAAAATTTTATACCACAAGCACCATTTTTTATTTCTTCTTTTATTTCTTTTACTGTTTCACAATTTTTATTTAATATATTTTTAGCAGTTGAAATTTGAATAAAGTAATGTGTATCACTACCACTTGTTATAGGCAGTTTGAATTTTTTAGAGAAATCACTAACTTTTCTTTGCATTTCTTCCATTCCATATTTATAAATATCTTTTGAATTAAGCTCTAAAGCATCAATTTTCTCTATAATATACCTTTCTAATTTTGGAAACTCTATATGATTTCTATATGGATGTGCTAAAATTATTAATACTTCATCCGAAATATTTAATTTAAATAAAGTATTTATATCTATATATTCATCATCTTTCATATTAATAAAGATTTCTTTTCTTAAATTTAATATTAAATAAGGCTTAGCAATAAATAAAATATCCAAATTTTGCTTTGTTGTTACTTCCATTCCATAAAAAATTTTAAATCCATTTACATTAAAGTAATCTTTAATTAAATTATAATTAGATTTTAAAAAATCGTAACATTCTAAAAAATTATCAGCATTAAAATGTTCTGTTATTACTAAGCTATCTAAACCATATTCTTTAGCTTCTTCAATAGCTAATAAAAATTGTTCTTTGTTAAAGGGATAACTTCTTGATATTTTTCCATGAACATGAAAGTCTATTATCATACACATCTTCTCCTCTTATTAATTATACTTTCTCATACTATATAATTTTTTTATTTTTAAAACAGTATGGCACCACTTCGTTTTTTAACGTATTTGATAAAATTTCTTTTCCATATGAAGTGTCATACCATAAAAACTTTTCAATTTCGTCAGAAGTTGTTAATTCACCTTGCAATTCTCCAATATATTCGAATACATAAAAATGAATTTTTAAATTAGAATCACTTGTTGCTATTTCATCAAAATCAAATACAAATTTAATTAAATCTTCATCAAATATTGCCTTTTCTCCTAATTCTTCTTTACATTCCCTAATTGCTGCCTCTAATGGGGTTTCACCATTTTCAACTTTGCCCCCAATCATTTGATATGTATTTCTCTTTGTTGGTTTGTCTATCAATAATTTTTTATTTTTAAAAAACATCGTTCCAACTACTTTCATATTTAACCTCCCTTTCAAACTCTAAGGACCGTCCCTAAAGTTCAAAATTTTAGAAACAGTCCTTATAATGTTCTATAATTATTCTTATCTGCTCTTTCATCTAATTTTCTATCATATTCTTCGTTTTTGTAAAACCAATCTGTTTTCTTATCTCTAGGATTTGCTTTTCTTCCTTTATCTAATAATAAATCAAATAATACTGCTAATGGTAATATTACTCCTATAAAACTTATTAATAAATTAAAATAGTTCCCCATTCCTATTACTTGTGTATCTTCTGGATTTAGTATTGCAGTTATTATTTTTGTTACATCTGCTCCAAAATATAAACCATAAGATAAAAGATATATTATTGCACCTAATAATTTCCTTTTTGCTACTAATATTATACATACCAATACTATAAATAATAATGCTATTTCTATTTGCTTGTTAAATGGTTCCAATCCTGCAAAGTCTCCTCCTAATTCCGCATTAAATGCCACTGCTATTCTTAAACACCAAAACATAAACATAAATATTACTAATAAATATGTAGATAAATTTTTCATTCGCACATCTTCCTCTCTTTTATATATTATTAAAAATTCCCATATTGAAATTTTATTATTTCAAAATGGGATTTATTGTTAATCAACAAAGTCAAAATCATCTTTAAATCTTTCTTTGAAAATTTCAAAAACTTTGTTTAATATTTCTTCATCTTCAATGCTTACATAAGATTCTTCATCTGAATTTTCATCATCATTGTCTTCCACTTTTAATATTACTACTTCTCCTTCTTCCTCTTCTCCTTCTTCTGTAACTGGTAATAATACTACATATTCTTCATCATCTAATTCAACTAAATCTAAAAATTCAAATTTTACTTCATTTCCATCTTCATCATTTAGTATTACTATATTATCTAATTCTTCTCCTCCTAAATTTTCTTCCATTATTAATTCTCCTTTCTATTTTTATAATTTTTATATTTTTAATATAAATAACTAATTTTTAATTTTATTTAAATAGCTTTCTAATATATATTCTGCAGATATAGTATCTACTATATTTCTTTTTTTATGCTTATTTATATTTAAAGCGTTCATGGTATTATGTGCAACCACAGTAGTAAGCCTTTCATCTATAGTATCTATTTTTAATTTATTGTATTTACATTTTAATTTATGAACAAAAGCTTGTGTCTTTTCTACTCTTTCAGATACCGTACCATTCATATTAAATGGCATTCCAACAACTATTGTATCAAATTTATACATCAAAAGCAACTCATCTAACCTTTTTAATATATTTTTATCTGAATTATTTCTTTGTATTGTTTCTATCCCATGTACTGTTATGTTTAAGGCATCTGTAATCGCAACCCCCACTCTTGCATCTCCATAATCTATTCCTAATATTCTCATTATTCTTTATCTAATCCTATATAATTTTTTACTAATTTTTCTAATAATTCATCTCTTTCTATTGTCCTTATTTTATTTCTGGCATCATTATGACTTGTTATATATGTTGGATCTCCAGATAATATATAACCAACAATTTGATTTATTGGATTATATCCTTTTTCTACTAGAGCTTCATAAACTTCTTTCAATATTTCTTTACATTTAGTATTTTCTTCTCTTTCAACTTTAAAATACATTGTTTTATCAAATTCCATTATTTTCCTCCTTTTAAATATTTGTTATATCACTTTCATTTTCAATAGCACTGTCTAAATATTCTTCTAGTTTTTTCAACACTTCTTCTAATCCTGTTCCTTTATAATATGATGTTATAGCAAAATTTAATATTGGCCTTACTGCTTGTAATGTAACATTTCCATTAGAAAATTTATTTTCTAATCCAAATTTTGTAATTTCTTCCTCACTTAATTTTATATTTGTATTTTCTATCTTGTCTTTTAAATCATTTAGAAAGCTTCCTACTGAATTTGTATCTACACCAGAAAATGCAATAACAAATTTAGGTCCCATATATCTTACAAATACATAATCAGCAGAAATATTTTCTTTTACTATATCACTTATTTTAGTGATTACTTTATTTCCTAATTCTCTAGTATAATTATTATTTATTTGCTGTATATTTATTATTTTAAACATACATATTGTAGATATTGTATATTGATCAATAATTTTTTTACCTTCGCCATATAAATATTCTTCAGAATATAAACCTGTGAACAAATCTTTTCTTACAATCGATTCTAGTGTTTTTTGATGTACAATAGTTTTTAATACTGATACTATATTATCTTTTATTACTTCTAAAACAGTAGTATCTACATTATCAAAATCGTGTGGAGTTCCACTTTCTATAATCCAATAACCAATATAAACATTATCTATATATAATGGAAAAAATATAGCTGATTTTGCACGTCCAAATTCCATTTGCTGATATGGTAAACGTTCGCTTTCATTATTGACAGTAACATATTTAGGAGTAGCTTTCTCTATACTCTCTTTAAACATATCTACATTCTGTAATTCTTTTAAAGTTGTCCAATGTTTTTTGTCAACATTTGATGCTTTTATTTGATATTCTGCTCCATCAAATACAACAATAGTTGAATATTTTATTTCATATTTTTCTATTAATATATTATTTATTTTTTTAATTTTCTCATCAACTGTTGACGTTTCACCTATGGCATTTAAAAAATCTTGCACTACATATAAATTAGTGATTTTTTGATTCATATTTTTGAATTTTTGTATTTTTTTATGTATAGATATATTATAGACTATTAAACTTATTACTATAATAACTAATATCACTACTACTCCTATTATCACTTAAATGTCCTCCTTTGGTTTAATATCTTTTTTTCATTTGATCTAGTGTATTATTTATTGAAGGTGAAAAAGCAGAATTTGCTAAATCCGGTGGTCTATATGTGTTATTTGTTTCTATTACTGGATATATCATTTCTGTTAAACTCGTTAACACTTGCAAAAACTGCTTTGAATACCCTTTTATAGAAATGTCGCAATTAATTATTCCTTCTAAGTATTTAGTATATACTTCTTCATCAAATGGAATTGATAAATATTTTACTTCATTTCTATCAAATAATTCTGTCATATATGACATTGTTGGATCATTATAATATGCCATTCCCCCAATTATTGTTTTATCATTTATCCCTCTTAATTTTACAGTTTTATTTAATACAATCCTTATTTTTTCTTGTTTTAATATATTTTTTTCTTTTAATTTTCTTAAAAAAGCAGTTAGTGGTTGTATTGTTAAAATATCTAATGATTGAATCAAATAAATTTCTTGTGCATAATTAAAGTATTCATTTGGTGAATCAAAATCTGCATCTATCAATATTAGAGAATAATTCATTACTAAAGTTTCTAGTATTTTTCCTATGTTACTTCTTTCCTCGTCTTCTCCTGGCAAAGAAGTAAATACTGATAAATTTCTATTTACTTCTATCCCTTTTGCATTGCCATATTTTAATTCTTTAAAACTTGTAGTTGCAATATTTCTTAATTCTTCCTCATTTTTAGTATATATATAATAAGAGTTTTTATTTTTAGTTATGTCTAATATTGCTACTTTTACACCTTTAGAAGCTAATATTTCCGCAACATTATTAACAATAAATGACGTTCCATTTTTAGTTGTTCCTACACAACATACTATTTTTTTATCTAGAGTTAATATTCCAGACAAATCTATCATTTGTTCTTCTATTTCTTTATCATTATTATAATTTGATAGATTTTCAATTCTTGAAGTTCTTAAAACATTACTATTTTTTATTTCATCATTTCCAGTTCTAATATTATTTCCTTCATATTCAGGAAATACAGATTCTCTGATCTCGTGATTATTAAATTCCGTTACTATCTTCTCTTCTTCTGCATTTTCTGTTTCGCCAAAACCTGGCAATACTACTTCTTCTTTCTCCTCTTGTCCAGTAAATCCTGGTAATACCACTTCTTCTTTCTCCTCTTGTCCAGTAAATCCTGGTAATACCACTTCTTCTTTCTCCTCTTGTCCAGTAAATCCTGGTAATACCACTTCTTCTTTTTCCTCTTGTTCACTAAATCCTGGTAATACCACTTCTTCTTTTCCCTCTTGTTCACTAAATCCTGGTAATACCACTTCTTCTTTCTCCTCTTGTCCAGTAAATCCTGGTAATACTATTTCTTCTTTTTCCTCTTGTTCATCAAATCCTGGTAAAATTGATTCGTTATTACTATCATTATTGTTCATATCTGCTATATTAGGTAATTTTACTTCATCTTTTATTTCTATATTATTATCACCCATATTAGCATTTTTTCTAGGTCTTCCTCTTCCTCTTTTAGGTGTTTCTTGTTTGACTTCTGACACTACCGGTGTTTTTCTAGGTCTTCCTCGTTTTTTCTTTACTAAAGTTTCTGATTCATTTATATTCTCAACAATTTTTTCAATTGTTTCTGCTGCTTCTGAATTTTCTAAAATTGCTTTTTGAAAATTCTGACTGCTTTTATCTTCATTTTTATCATTATCTATAAAATCTTTTTCTGTTTTTTCTTGAATTACATTATTTTTTATAACTTCTACATTGTCATGTACTTTTGTTTTTGCTAATTTCTTTTTACCTTGTAGATTAACACTTTGAGGTATTACTACTGGTCTTTTTAAAATGTTATCTTCATTTTTTATCTTTAATAATGTTTCGCTTGTCCCCTGTTCTTTTTCTTCATTTTTAGGTTTTCTTAAAGTTGCTGAAACACTATTATTAAACGACATAATTTGTTGATATTTAGCTGACCTTTCTTCTAATACTGCTCTTACATTTAACGGAAGAAATTTACTAATTATTCTTAATTGTGTATCATTATATTGTGTGGCTATATTTTTATCAAAACTTTCAACATATTTATCTTCGTCTTTTCCTAATCTTTTATAATATGCTAGTATATTTTGAATTTCCATTTCACTTACATCATTTTCATTTTCTGGCTGATAATTAACTTCCTCTGAATCTATCTTATAATATATTTTTGCTTCTTTCTTTACACGTGGACGATTAATTAATCTACAAACTTCCTCTATACTTCTATCTCCGCCTATAATAGCATTATAAATTCCTATTCCAAATAATTTTACTAATATCTGTTCTGATTTTGTTCTTCTATCTGAACAAATAAGTATTATTGGAATATCATTTCCTCTTGAATTTGACGCTTCATCACTTATACTGTCGAGTTTTTCAAAAATAAACTTATCTATTTGATCATATTGAGAATTTGTGAATGCCTCTAAATCTTCACTTATTACTATCCTATCATAAGTTTTATCTTTTTGTAATTCTTTTACTATTGCATTAAAGTAATAAACATTCTTATATGAAATTATTTGTTTATATTGTTTTTGATATTTTCTTACAATTGATTCTGATATTTCCTCATTACTTACAGCAAATAATACTTTCATTTGTTACCCCCTTCCAAATTTTACAAACACTGCAAATGCAAGTGGTAAGATTTGGCATATAATTAATAAAGTTACGAAAGTCACTATTAATCCCATACCTTTTTCTAAAGTATCCAACTTTCTTATACCTATAATATATTGATGAATTGCCCCTATTGCAATTCCTAAAAAACATAATGGAATACTATAAATTCTTACCAAATTCAATATGTATGCTACTGTTCCATATGCTTCTGATCCATATTTTACTTTATAATCTTCTAATGAGTTAGCTGAATTTTCTTTCATTTGAATTAATTTACTTTCTAAATTTTCGTCTATCGCTCTGTTAGCTGCATATACTTTTGTAATACATGAATTTGCTACAACTATTAGTACTAAAATTGCAATAATTGTTACAATTTTTTTCATTTTTTTGCCCCTTTCCTAGTTCTTATATAGTGATTTCTAACTATTTTTACTATACTTATATATCATACAATAAATTATAAAAAATATCAAGAATTTTTTATAATTTGTTATACAAATATTCCATATGTTTATATACATTATCCACCCAATTTTTATCAATTGCATACCTTGTATTAATACCTTTTAACGTTCAACCATTACATTATGTGCCAAATGCTTTCTCTACATTATCTATATATGTTTCCTTAGGATTAAGATAATATTTCGCCAAAACTCTAGCAATTCAATCTATGAATTCTGAATAATTTGCAAAACCATATGCTCCATTATAGGGTTCAGAATCATATGCACCATATCTAAATAACTTCTTTTTATTCACTGCTATTTTATAGTTTTCCCATACACTTTCATGTTTTCCAACTACTGCAACAATTTTGTTTTCTTACAAATTTCCACTTATTACATTATTAATATTAATATTTTCTGCCTCACTTATTGATATTTCTACCAAGGTTTCTTTTGCATATGTTTCATTTTTAGAAAAAATTTGTTATATAAAATTAAAAATATTAATATAATAAATATGGGAGTTATAATGTATAATATTTTTTATCAATATATCTTTTTCTTTAGCATTCATAAATATCGCCTAATATAATTTTACATTTTAGTTCTTTTTTTGTCAATTTTAATTTTTGGAAATCTTTTATTGATTTTATTTAATTTTTATATAATATTATACTTAACAAAAGAGAAAGGAGATTTAATTATTCTACATAATTAAAATTTGTCTATGAAGAAAAAATTTATTATTATTTTTATATTTGCAATAATTCTTTTATTACTACTTTTTTACCTTTTAATCAATGTCTATATTAAACATATTTTAAAAAAGGATTTTAAAAATTTTTATTTAAACTTTGCCAATTTAAATGAAAAAGAAATCTTTAAAATAGACAACATAACTTTATTTAGTAGCTGTGATGTAAAAAATAAGTTTTCTTCTGCAAGTAACTTTACTATTGAAAATTTATATCAATATACAGACATTGCAATATTTTTAGCACCTTGTGATAATACTTTAAATGCTAAAAACACTTTAAAAGATGTTTGGATAGAAAATATAAAATTCAACTCATATCCTGAGTTAGGTAATCCCAATTTATACTTTAAAAGTTTAAATGATTTTGCTAAAAGCTCTTTTGATAAACAAGATTTAATGACTAATAAATTTAATTTTGATATTTCTTCGGAAAATGAAATAGATTTAGAACAACCTATTTTATATAATAATATGGCAAATCCAATTACTTTAAGTTATATTAATGAAAATATAAAATCAGATTATACTATTACAAATACTTCTACTCCACTAACTTATGATGGTTCTTTATTGAAAAAATGCAATATTTTATTAAATAGTGTTAAATCTAGTTTTTCTTTTGATATCTTCATTAAAAATAATCTTGATGAGGAATTTAAATGTACTATTTTTATTAATATACAACTTGAAAATGATAATTTCTCTATTTATGATGGAAAAATTATTGAAAAGTTAGATTGTAATTACTTATTTTTTAGATATAAATAAATTAATACATAAAAAAGACTTGCATATTCTCTGCTAAGTCTTTTTTTGGTGGCTTCAAGTGGAATCGAACCACTGACACGAGGATTTTCAGTCCTCTGCTCTACCAACTGAGCTATGAAG
>CALXZW010000034.1 GCA_944393345.1 uncultured Clostridia bacterium | reverse complement strand
GTACTTTGAAAAAAGAATAATAAAAATCCATACACTCTATCTCAAGTGTATTTTACATATAGTAAGCCTATAAACAAAAAACTAAAAGCAGATAGGAGCTACATTATGAACATTGAGAAAATCTATAACGAAGTGGTAACTGGATGTAAATATGATTTTGAGGCAGCTGCTAAGCATAATATGCAGATCTTCTCTGCCGATGTAAAAGCAGTTTAACTCCCCGTTATTGAAGCAAATTTTGTTGCACAAAATCATGTTGGCTGTTGTTTGCATTACGGGATGACTCTTTTTGCTAAGTTGCGTGAGCATAATGTTGAATGTTATATCGCAATCACAAAAGAGGAAAATTCTGTTACCCACAAAAAGACGGACAACCATGTCAGCGTTTGCTATCTGAAAGATGGAAAAAGATACATCGCTGACCCGGTTGAAACTGTAAAAACAGGAAAAGGAGAATACTTCGATATACCAATCGATCACTATGCTTTAACGCAAGGTAGAATTTGCTTATTTGATCCCTATGGAGAGTATGAAAATGAATTATTCTTTAAGGGGTTTTTATCACATCCTATTGAAATTTTGGAGGAAGGTGTATAAAAGCAAAAAGCTCGATATGGTTCATACCTTGTCGAGCTTTTTCGCTATTTTTGGGGGTCCATAAATGTAAGAGAAATTTGCGAATATTAACATAATTATTCTTAGCTTGATAAATCTGATATCAGATTTCAAAATTACTAATTATAATAATTTTCTACATCTGGAACTAATTCAAAATATGCTTTTCCTATTTTTTCATTTAATTGTTTTGAGCATAACATAGTTTTTTCTTTTAATTGATTTATATCTACTATATTATTATCTGTTTTAAAGTAAATAGATATCCAAAACTTCCTTCCTGTTTTAATGATATCATAATGTACAATTTCCATATCTGTATTTATTAAGTTTTTCTTCACTATGTTTTTTATTTCATCTATTATTTTTTCATTTGGTGCAAATAGCAAAACAGTAGTTATATTTTCTTTTAAAACTTTCAATAAGTCTGGTAATATTATAATGCTACTTATAATAACAATAATTTGATCGAAATAAAGAATAATATTCTTAAAACTAGTATTCTCTAAAAATTGTATTATAAAAAATGCAAATGATAAACCTAAACTATAAATCATATCAAATTTCCAAGCTAATATTTCTATCTTTATTGTTGGTGAATTTATTTTTTTATTACTATGCCTTATTATTATCCATGTAATTAAATTTCCTATGAACAGTATAAATTGAAAAAAAGCTATAGTTGCAACATCTATTTCTTTTCCTCCATCTATAATCAGAATAATAGAATTGATTATAATACTTAAATTAAGTATTATAATCATAAATGTTTTAACTAAAAGAAAAAATGATTCTAGTTGAGAAAATCCAAATGGTTTCTTTTCTGATATAGGTCTATGATATAATCTAATTAAAAATAGTGTTAAAATAACAATTATTATATCCACTCCATCATACAAGGCATCCATTAACATCGCTTGAGAATTAGTTTTTATTGACATTATTATCCCTACACTAAGCAAAACTATTCCAGCAAACAATGAAAATAAAATTATTTTCTTTTCTCTCTTTTCCATACATACCCCAATCTATAAATTATAATTTTATATATATAGTTCTCCTATGAGAAATATTCCTTGTTCAATAATAGCAAAAAATATTTTGACTAGTAGGATAATTTAATGATGATGCAAATGTTTTATATGTATTGAATTTACATTACATTCTTCTTCATTACATTTATCATCTTTTCCTTCAATTTCTATTGTAGTATGACTTATTCCTAGATTTTTAAGTTCATCTTTTATTTTTCCCTTTAACTCACATATATTTTTAGATTCTGTAACAATATGCAATGTTGCATAATTTGTATTTCCATCGATACTCCATATATGAATATGATGTACTCCTATTACATCTTTAATATTATTTAAATGTTTCTTTACTTCTTCTATTGATATATTCTTTGGAAGTTTCTCTAAAAATAAATCTAAAATTTCTTTGAAATTTTTAAATGCATTAATAAGTATATAAATAGCAACTCCAATAGACATAATTGAATCAATTATTGATATATCTGTATATTTCATTAAAATCGAACCAATTAAAACTATTATCCAACCCATTACATCTTCAAGCATATGCAAATTTACTGCTTTTTGATTTATTGATTCTCCTTCTTTCGTAAAATATGCTGCAAGAAAATTAACAATTACACCAAATATTGCAAAAATAATCATGCCATTATAATTTATCTTTTCTGGAACAATTATTCTATTTATTCCTCCTAATATAACAAAGATGGAACCTATTGTTAACACCATAGTAGTTATAAGAGCTCCAAGTATAGAATATCTAGCATATCCATAAGTATATTTTTCATCTGGCTTTTTTTTGCTTTTTTTCTCTAAAACAAATGAAATTCCTATACTTAATGCATCTCCTAAATCGTGTATAGCATCTGAAAAAATTGCTATACTGTTTGTAAAAAATCCTCCTATTAACTCAAAAATTGAAAAAGATATATTTAAAATAAATGCAATTAAAATATTTTTTTCTGTTTTCATTTAATTTTTCTCCTTTTATAAACTATTTATATTTTTTAATCTTAATGTATTTAATATTACTGTTAAACTACTTAGTACCATTGCTAGACTTGCAATCATAGGATTAATATGTATTCCTACACAATTTAATAATCCCATACTAATAGGAATCATTAATATATTATAAAAAAATGCCCAAAATAAATTCTGCTTTATAATTTTTATTGTTTGCTTACTTATATTAATTAATTCTATTAAACTTATTAAATCATTTTTTATTAGTATCACGTCAGATGAATCCATTGCTATATCTGTACCTGTATTTACACTTATTCCTATATTTGCTGTTACTAAAGCAGGACTATCATTTATCCCATCTCCACACATTATAACATATTTATTTTTCATTTTTAATTCTTTTATAATATTAGCTTTTTGATTTGGTAAAACATTTGCAATTACATTTTTTATTCCAAGATTATATGCAATCTTCTTAGCAGTTTTGTCATTATCTCCAGTTAACATTATAACATTAATTTTATTTTCCTCTAATTTTTTTATAACATCTTTTGCTTCTTTCTTTTCAACATCATTTATACCAATTAATGCAATTATTCTATTTTCTGTTGCAAGATAAATTATACTATTTCCTTTTTTAGATAACTCATTTTCTTCATTAATATATATATTTTCTATATTATATCTTGATAGTATTTTAGAATTCCCTATTATATATTTTTTGTTATTAATTTTTCCAACAAGGCCTAAACCTGTAAAATTTTCAAAATCTTTAACTTCTAATTTATTTATTTTATTATTTTCTAAATATTCTATAAAAGTCTTGGCTATCGGATGATTAGAATTGCTTTCTATACTTCCAATTATTTGTAATAATTCTTGATTTTGGATATTACTATAATTTTTAATTTCTGCTATTTTTAGAGTTCCATATGTTAATGTTCCTGTTTTATCAAATACAATTGTATCTACATTTTGAACATTTTCTAATACTTCCCCTTTTTTTATTAATATTCCTTTACTAGCACATAAGCCTTCTGATACAACTATTGCAAGTGGTGTAGCTAATCCTAAACTACAAGGGCAAGCTACAACTAAGATAGTTATAAAGGTAGTTAAAGAAGTTGAAAAATCATAGCCTAATATTAAATAGAAAATAAATGTAATAATTGCTATGCCTATAACTGTAGGAACAAAATAACTTGATACTATATCTGCTATTCTAGCAATGGGAGGTTTAGCATTACTTGCTTCTACTACCAATTTTATAATTTCAGATATAGTAGATTCTTTACCTATTTTTTCTGCTTCATATTCTATATATCCATCATAGTTAATACTTCCCGCTATAACTTTTTGCCCTACTGTCTTATTAATAGGCTTACTTTCTCCTGTAATAAAAGATTCATCAAAATGTGCATTTCCAAATATAATTTTTCCATCTACAGAAATTTTTTCTCCTGGTTTACTTATAATAATATTACCTTTCTTTACTTCATCAATCGTTACAACCTTTTCTTCTCCGTTTATTTTTATAACTGCCTTTTCTGGAGTTATCTTTACTAATTTTTGTATTGCCTCTTTTGTTTTATCTTTAGTTATTCCATCTAAATATCTTCCTAATTTTACAAAATAAATTACCATTGAAGATGTCTCAAAATATAAATTATGAATCACAGCATAATTTCCTTTAAAAATTAGAAACATATTATATATGCTATATAAAAAACTACTTAACACTCCTAATCCTACTAATGTATCCATATTAGGTGTTTTATGAATTAAATTCTTATAGCCATTTTTTAAAATATCAAATCCATATATTATAAAAACAATTGAAAAAACAAATAAAACTATACTATAGTTAATAGGGTTTTGATTTATGTCTATAAATTTTATCATCGGCATATTCCACATATTCCCCATTGATATGTACATTAATATGATTGCCAATATAGTATAAATTATAAAAATTATTTTATTTTTAGTATTTTGCTGTTCTATTTTTATTTCTTTAAATTCTCCAAGACTTTTAAATCCTGCTTTTTTTATAAGTTCTTCAATTTTTTCTTTTGTTAATATTTTTTCATCATATTCTATAAAAGCATTTGCCATAACCAAATTAACATTAACCGAAATTATTCCATTTTGTTTGTTTAAATATTTTTCTAAACCATTAGAACAAGCACTGCAAGTCATTCCATCTATTGATAAAATTATCTTTTTCATGATTAATCTTCCTTTACAAAAAATCCTATATCTTCAATAATTTCTTTTATTTTTACTTTACTAATTTCCTTTTTTAATATAATATTAACTGTGCCCTTTTTATAGTTAGCTATTGCTTTTTTAATCTCATCTAAATTTTTTAAAGCATTTTGTATTCTTTTTTCACACCCTTCGCAATGCATTCCATCAACTTTAATTAATAACTCTTTCATCTTTTCCTCCTATTTATTAAATTTTTTAAACAAGCTTATCAATTCATCAATTACTTCTAACTTGCCATTTTCAAGGTCATTTGCTACACAATTATATAAATGATTTTCTAATATAAAATTAGACAAACTCTTAACTGATTTTTCAATAGCTGATAATTGGATTAATATATCATTACAATAAACATCTTCTTGGATCATTTTTTTTACACCTCGTAATTGTCCTTCTATCCTATTAATTCTGTTATTAATTTTTTTCTTTTCTGTTTCTCCTCTAAAAGTTTTTTTATTACAATACTTTTCCTTATCCATTCTTATCACCAGAATTATTATATACCCTTGTAGGTATATTGTAAATAAGGGGGTATATATTTCTTTTTCTCTATTTTCATGCCTTTTCGTGAATAATAAAAAAATTAATAATTATTATATGAATTTAGGCAAATTAATCTTGTTATATAATATAAAAAATAAGCATCAGTTTTGATGCCTATTTAAATCTTCTTAAATAATTATCCATTTTATCAATTAATTCCTCATTATTTTTAGTTTGAGTCATTTGACTAATAACTTGTTCTGTAACATCTGCAACAGGTAAACTGTTTAGTGCTTTTCTTAAAGCAAAAACGGTTTCTAATTCTTGATGAGTTAATAATAAATCTTCTCTTCTTGTTCCAGATTTATTTATATCTATTGCCGGGAAAATTCTCTTTTCTGAAAGTTTTCTATCTAAATGGACTTCCATATTTCCTGTTCCTTTGAATTCTTCAAAAATAACATCATCCATTCTGCTTCCAGTATCGATTAATGCTGTTGCTAAAATAGTCAAACTTCCTCCAAATTCTATATTTCTTGCTGCGCCAAAAAATTTTTTAGGCTTATGTAAAGCAGCAGGATCTATACCTCCTGATAATGTTCTACCAGATGAAGGAATTACTAGATTGTATGCTCTTGTTAATCTTGTAATACTATCTAATAATATAACTACATCTTTTCCATGTTCTACTATTCTTTTTGCTCTTTCTAATACCATTTCCGCAACTTTTACATGATGTTCTGGTAATTCATCAAATGTTGAATGTATTACTTGTCCTTTAATAGATCTTTTCATATCTGTTACCTCTTCTGGTCTTTCATCAATTAAAAGCACTATCAATTCTACCTCTGGATTATTTATACTTATACTATTAGCAACTTTTTTTAAAAGTGTTGTTTTCCCTACTTTAGGTGGTGCAACAATCATTCCTCTTTGTCCTTTTCCTATTGGAGACATTAAATCTATTATCCTCGTTGCATAGTCATTTGACACTGTTTCTAATTTTAATCTTTCAGTTGGGAATATTGGAGTTAATTCATCAAATCTTTTTCTTTTCATAGCTTTTTCTGGATGTTCTCCATTTACTTCTCCAACAAATATTAAAGATGGGAATTTTTCTCCTTCTTTAAATCTAGATATTCCTTTTATACAATCTCCATTATCAAGGCGAAATCTTCTAATTTGAACCATTGAAACATAAACATCTTTATCGCTTGATAAATAGTTTTCTCCCCTTAAAAATCCATAACCATCAGGTAATATATCTAATATTCCTTCTACTATTTCATCTCCCTCATTGGTTAATTTATAATCAACTATTGGCTCTCCATTACTATCATATTGTCTTTCTATTTCTCTTTTTTCATCAAAATCATCTTCATCCATTGTTTTTACATTTTCAGTTGTAGATGAATTTAATACTTGATTTAAAATATTTATTAAATCATCCTTGTTTAATTTAGAAATATTTTTAATATTATGTTCTTTTGCTAAACTTTTTAAGTCTAATAATGTCATATCCTTTAAATTATTTATCATATGCTCCTCCTTATATTATTATTTTACAATCATCTCATAGGAAATACTTTATTTTCTAATAGAAAAAATGTTTATAACTGCTTTTTATTTTGAATTTTTCATAAATATTAGTACAAATAAAAGAGATATAAAAATTACACTATTTTATAGAAAAAGTTAAACGACTTATAATAATCTAAATTATATCATAAAAAAGTTAAAAAATAAAGGAATTTTTCAAAAAAAGTGGTAATAATTGGAAAAGTTTGAGAAATAACAAAAAATTTTTCCTCAAACTTTTAAATATAAACAATACTTACATATTTATTAATTACTTTTACATTGCTTTTCTATATAATTCAATAAAGTCTTCTTTTGCTACTTCTCTTGGATTTCCTGGTTTACATGGATCATTCATTGCTTTTTCTGCAAGCATCTCAAAGTCTTCTTCTTTTGCTCCATAATCTTTTATTGTTTTTGTAATTCCAACAGATTTACTAAGTTCAGATATCATCCAAACAAAAGTATTTATTACATCTTGGTCATTTAAATGTTCTGCATCTGGTCTTCCTATATTAACTAATATTTCTCTAAATCTATTTGCACATACTTCACCATTAAATCTCATTACTGTTGGTAAAAGCATTGCATTCGCAATACCATGTGGTGTGTCATATACTGCCCCAAGTTGATGTGCCATTGAATGAACAATTCCAAGACCTACATTTGAAAATCCCATGCCAGCAATATATTGTGCCATTCCCATCATTTCTATTGCATAAGGATCTTTATCATTTACTGCTGAAGGTAAATATTTAAATATCATTTGAATAGCTTTCATATGAAACATATCTGACATTTCATTATGAGCTTTTGTTATATATCCTTCTACAGCATGTGTTAATGCATCCATTCCTGTTGCTGCTGCTAACCCTTTTGGCATTGATGACATAAGATCTGAATCTATAATTGCCAATATTGGAATATCATTCGGATCTACACATACCATTTTAATTTCTGCATCTTCATCTGTAATAACATAATTTATTGTTACTTCTGCCGCAGTTCCAGCAGTTGTTGGTAATGCTATTAAAGGCATACCTCTATTTATTGTATTAGATAATCCATTTAAAGATTTTATATCTGCTCTATCTGGGTTTGTCATTACTATTGAAATTCCTTTTGCAGTATCTATACTTGATCCTCCTCCAACAGCTACTATTACATCTGCTCCTGATTCTTTACATGCTTTAACACCATCTGTAACATTTTTTATCGTTGGATTTGGTTTTATTTCTGAATATAGTTCATAAGGAATATTTGCTTTTTCTAATATTTCTTCTATTCTTGATGTTACACCAGCATCAACTAAAGCTTTATCGCTTACTAAAAATACTTTTTTAAAATTTCTTTTTTTTATTTCATTAGGTAATTCTTCACTTGCACCCTTTCCAAAATATGATGTTTCATTTAAAACAAATTTTGTTGACATATAAATTCCTCCTCATTTAATTACTTTATTAATGTGGTACATTTTTGATACCACATTAATATTTATCCTTCTGTATAGCCTTCAGGTATTGAAAATAAATTATCATCTACTTTATATGAAATGCTTATTTTTAATAATTCTTCTTTTTCACCAGCAATTGTTTTAATATATACTAAATCATCGCCTTTAAAATAAAATCTTGTTTTAATATTTTGAATTTCTTCTTCACTTAAACCTTCTTCTAAATTTTCAATAGCAAAATTAGTTATTCCCTGATATTCTTGATAGATATATTCAGTATTATCTATTTTTTCTTTTCCTTTTACAAAGTCTTTAATACTTAATTCTTCAAATACTGATGAATATTTTGTTAGGTCTATTTCATTATTTGTATAAGTAAAATATCTTTTTGTATCATCTTGTATTAAATACGTATTTCCATCTTTAACTAAAAATTCAGTATTTTGTCCTTCGTATTCTGAATCTGTATAGGCCATATTATCGTTTTTCGAATAATATATTTTATTTTTATCTCCTTCTATACTAATAGAATATTTTTCGTTTTGATTTATTTTTTCATTTATTTTTTCAAGTTTTGAATTTTTAGCAATGTTATTAGTATTATCATCCTTTATAAATAGAAAATAAATCAATGTTCCTATTAGTATTATTGCGATAATTGATATTACAGTTATTAAAATTATTTTTTTATTTTTCTCCATTTTTTTCTCCAGCCTTTCAAAATATATAAGAAGTTATAATATATTTTTCAATACTATTGTTTTTATTCTTGACATTTCTTGTAATGTTGTTGCAACACCTTCATTTCCTATTCCAGAGTGTTTCCATCCCCCGAAAGGCATTTCAAATGAACGATAGAAGCTTGCACCATTTACAACTGCGCCACCACATTCTAATCTATCTGCAATTTTCATCGCACGTGAATAGTCTTTTGAAATTACACATCCACACAATCCATAAGAAGATTGATTTGCAATTCTAATTGCATCTTCGACATTATCAAATCCTATTACAGAAATTACTGGTCCAAATATTTCCATATCTTTTGCAACTTCCATATTTTCTGTTACATCATCTAAAATTGTTGGATAATAGTATGCATCTTCTCTTCTTCCTCCGCAAACGATTTTAGCACCTTCTGAAACCATTTTATTTACTTGTTCTTCTATTCTTTTAGCAGCATTAATATTTATCATTGGTCCCATATCTGTATCTTCATTCATTGGATCTCCAACTTTTAAGTTTGATATTACTTCTTTCATTCTTTCAATGAATTCTGCTTTTCTTGAATTATAAATTAAAAATCTTTTACTTGCACAACATACTTGTCCACCATTATATAATCTTCCCCAAATAGTTTCTTTTACTGCTAAATCCATATCGCCGTCTTCTAAGAAAATAAATGCATCATTTCCTCCTAATTCTAACATTACATGTGTTAAATTTTTAGAGGCTGTACCCATTGTCTGAATTCCAGCAGCAGTTCCACCAGTTAAAGATACTAAATGTACTCCTGGATGCCTTGCTAATGCTTGTCCTGCTGTTGGTCCATCTCCTGTTAAAATTTGTATACATCCTGCAGGTACTCCAGCTTCAATCATTAATTTTACATATTCAATTAATGTTAAAGGATTATAGTTTGAAGGTTTTACTATAATACTATTTCCCATCATTAGTGCTGGTGGCACTTTTTGGCAAAATAGGTCACTTGGAAAATTAAATGGTATTATTGCTGCAATTACTCCTATTGGATATCTTTTTATTATTTGCATTGTTTTTTCTTGTCCTGCTTCAGAACCTGCTGGAATACTTTCTCCATATAAATGTTTTGCTCTTTCTACAAATGCTCTTACTCCTATTTTAACATTTGCAATTTCTCCTCTTGCTTCTCTTATTGGTTTACCTGTTTCATTCGATAAAAGTTTTGCTAATCTTTCTTTGTTTTCTTCAACTAAATTTACAAATTTATATAATATTTCTGCTCTATCATATATAGAGACATTTTCCCATTTTTTTTGTTCTATCATAGCAACTTTTACTGCTTCATCAACATCTTGCTCTGTGACATTTGGTACTGTATCTATTAATTCTTGAGTTGCAGGATTTACAACTTCTATTAAAGCTCCATTAGAAGCATCTTTCCATTCATATCCTATTAAATTTTTCATACTAGCTCCTTTCAAATTATTTATGGTTTTGTTGCATACCATAATTTCTTCGTTAGCATTATATTTTTCTATTTTACATTCATAATTAATTTGAGTTTGTGGTTTTTCCCCTTCTCTTCATTTACCAAATGCAGTAAATGAAAGCATTAATCCTCCTGTTGTATTTGCTCCATGGTCTTTTACACCATATTCTCCAAATGTAAATATTGCAATAAATGGTTTTCCGTTTGCTTCTTTCTTTAATTGTTTTGATACTTCATCAATTCTATCCCCTATACCTAATCTTCTTCCTCCGCAATGAACTAATAAATAAGCTCCAACTTCACTATTAATTTCTTTATTTACTTCTCTTAAAGTTTTACCTGTTGAATCTATTAATTCATCAACCGTTGCTTCCATTTGAATGATTGCTGTATTAATTGCTAAGTTTGCTCCAATATTCATTGATTTATCTGGGTTTCCATACATTGGATGACGTATTGCTATTAAGTCCCCTAATGGATCTTTTACTCCTAAAGGTTTTGTAATTGTTGTTACTAGTAAATTTCCACCTTCTAAATCTTTAGATTTTGCTTTTGTCCATTCTGCATATTTTTTAATTGCTGGAACACCATCAATTTCAACTAATGTTCTTTTTCCATTTAATTTTGTTATTATTCCTGAATTTTCTGTTTCATTATATTCTCCTGTAAACACATTTGCCATTTCTTTATCTGTATAGAAAAATGCTACTGCAACACCATCTGAAAATACTTTGTCATTTGTGTATATACTCCATTTTCCCTCTACTGTATTATCTGCAGCACTTCCTCCAAAAATTGGAACTCTACCTATTACATCTTCTATACCTTTTACATAGTCTTCTTCTTCTCCTGGTGAAGCTACCATATAGAAATATGCTGGTGCTTCATTTTTATTTGCATTTTTCATAGCTTCTTTTGCTACTTTTCTACCTGTTTCTCTTGCTGAACCTTGTTTGCTTGAACCTGCAACTCCGACTTCTAAATCTGGATCTCCCAAAGCTAAAATTCCTGTAAATCCATTTTCTCCTGAAATAAATCCATCAGGTGTAATAATTCCTGCACTTGATGTACATCCTACGATTGGTGCTGTTCCTAATTCTGATTTTGCACCTTCTAAAACTTTCTTTACATCACAATCTACTGATGTATATAAAAATGCGACTTTTGTTTGAACTAAGTCTACTACAGCTTTTGAAGCTGTTTCCTTTCCTTGTGTATAACTATCTTTGTTTGTACTCCATCCTACGTTTGCTTTTAACATAATTACTCCTCCTTCGTAATTTTATTCTAACCAAATTATACCAATAATATGTTTTTTATACAATAATTTCACAAAAATGTAATAAAGATGTAATATTTCAAAAAACAGATTGCAATTCATTCATTTAGCAATCTGTTTTTTCTTATTAGTCTCCTAAATTAATTCCAATATTTCTTGCTGTTTTTACTAAGTCATGATCCATAGTTACTTTTCTTATGTTACTTTCAGGTGTATTTCCAGAAACTGCTCCAATTTTAGTATTTTGGCCTACAACATCTTCTAATGATACAGAATCTAATTTTCCATTTTTTATAACTGCTAATGTTCCAAACTTTCCTTCTAAAGCTAATTCCATTGCTTTTGAACCATATTTTGTAGATAAAACTCTATCAAAAGCAGTTGGTGTTCCACCTCTTTGCATGTATCCTAATGTAGTATTTCTTGCTTCTAATCCTGTCAATTCTTCTAATTGAGTTGCTACAATTTGACCAACTCCACCTAATTTCGTATTATCCACACCTTCTCCATTGTTTCTTTTTCCCATTATAGTAAGTTCTCCTCCTATTGGCTTAGCACCTTCTGCAACTACAACAACACTAAAGTTTTTTCCTCTTTTTTTTCTATTTTCTATTTTTTCAGCAACTCTTTTAATATCATATGGAATCTCTGGAATTAATGCTACATCTGCTCCTCCTGCTATTGCAGCTTCTAGAGCAATCCATCCAGCATATCTTCCCATAACTTCTAATACCATAATTCTATGATGTGTTTCTCCAGTTGTATGCAATCTATCTAACGCCTCCATTGCAACAGATACAGCTGTATTATATCCAAAAGTAATTTCAGTACAAGCAACATCATTATCGATTGTTTTAGGAACTCCAATTATATTAACACCTTTTGTTGAAAAATCTCTTGCTGATTTTTGTGTTCCATCCCCACCTAATGTAAATATACAATCAAATCCAAATTCTTTAATATTTTTTACACATTCATCTGACAAATCTTTATATTCAATACTACCATCTTCATTTACTACTTTATAATTAAATACATTTGCATTTGTAGATGAGCCGATTATAGAACCACCTTTAGGTAATATTCCTACTGCTTCTCCATCTGCTGCAGTGCTTAATTTTTCAAAATTTTTCTTTAATAATCCATTATATCCATCTATTATTCCATAACATTCTACATTATGATTTTCAGCAGTTTTAACTATTGCTCTTATTACTGCATTAAAACCTGATACATCTCCACCATTTGCTAATATTCCAACTTTTTTTAACATATTTTTTCCTCCTTCAATTTTTATATTCTTATTATACCAATAATATATTTTTTTACAACACTTTTTCTATTTTTTGTTAAAAATATTGAT
>CALXZW010000033.1 GCA_944393345.1 uncultured Clostridia bacterium | reverse complement strand
AATGTATTAGGAAGTAATGGATCTGTTGTACCATTATTTAAAAAACAAATAGCTAAAGGTGGACCAGTTACAGTAACAGATAAAGAAATAACAAGATTTTTTATGACAATACCAGAAGCGGTATCACTTGTTTTACAAGCGATGACTTATGCAAAAGGTGGAGAAATATTTGTATTGGATATGGGAGAACCAGTTAAAATATATGACATGGCAGTTAATTTAATTAAATTATCAGGTTATGAGCCAAATGTTGATATACCAATTAAAATAACAGGACTAAGACCAGGAGAAAAGCTATATGAAGAATTACTTATGGGAGAAGAAGGATTACAAGCTACTAAACATAACAAAATTCATATTGCAGAGCCAATGAATATTGATATGAAAATGATAAAAGATAAATTAGGAAAATTACAAAATTTACTTAATAATGAAAAGAATGGCAATGAAGAGAAAATTAAGGGAATCATAAAAGAGGTAGTGCCTACTTATAAAAATAAATAACAATAAGATATAAATAAGGAAGAAGGAATGATTGTGGAAAAAAGAATATTTTTATCATCACCACATATGTCAGAAGAAGAATATGAAAAACAATATATAAAAGAAGCATTTGATACAAATTGGATAGCACCATTAGGAGAAAATGTAAATAAATTTGAAGAAGAATTAGCAAATTATGTAGGTAGTAAGAATGCGGCAGCTCTATCTGCTGGAACTGCCGCTATACATATGGCATTTAAAGCATTAGATGTAAAAAAAGATGATATTGTATTTTGTTCTTCTTTAACATTTTCTGCAACAGCAAATCCGATTATATATCAAAATGCTATACCAGTATTTATTGATAGTGAAAAAGAAACATGGAATATGGATCCAAAAGCTCTAGAAAAAGCATTTGAAAAATATCCAAATCCAAAAGCAGTAATAGTAGTTCATTTATATGGAACACCAGCTAAAATTGATGAAATAAAAGAAATTTGTGACAAGCACAATGTACCATTAGTAGAAGATGCAGCAGAAAGTTTAGGAGCAGCGTATAAAGGAAAACAAACTGGAACATTTGGAAAATATGGAATTTATTCATTTAATGGAAACAAAATAATTACAACTAGTGGTGGAGGAATGCTTGTTTCAGATGATGAAGAAAGAATAGAAAAAGTAAGATTCTGGGTTACTCAAAGTAGAGAAAAAGTAAGACATTACGAGCATAAAGAAATAGGTTATAATTATAGAATGAGTAATATAGTAGCAGGAATTGGAAGAGGACAATTAAAAGTTTTAGATAAAAGAATTGAACAAAAAACTAATATATATTATACTTACAAAGAAGGATTTAAAGACATAGATGACATAAAAATGCAATCAATTCCAGAAGATTCAAAACCAAATCATTGGCTTTCAGTTATTACTTTAAATAAGAATTCAAAAGTAAAACCATTAGATATTATGGAATCACTAGAAAAAGAAAATATAGAGTCAAGACCAGTATGGAAACCAATGCATATGCAACCAGTATTTAAAAAATATGATTTCATAAAAATAGAAGAAAAACCAATATCAGAAGATTTATTTGAAAGAGGAGTATGTTTACCTTCTGACACTAAGATGACAGAGGAAGAACAAAAAAAAGTAATTGATATAATAAAGAATTTATGGAAATAAGAGTTAAGGGGATTTTAAATGTATGCAAAATATTTTAAGAGAGTTTTAGATTTCTTATTAAGTTTGATAGCACTAATTGTGTTATTACCAGTTTTAATTATAGTTGCTATTTTAGTAAGAGTAAAATTAGGAAGTCCAGTAATATTTAAACAGCAAAGACCTGGAAAGAACGAAAAAATATTTACTTTATACAAATTTAGAAGCATGATTGATAAAAGAGATGATAATGGAAATCTTTTACCAGATTCAGAAAGGCTTACTAAGTTTGGAAAAATATTAAGAAGTACAAGCCTTGATGAATTACCAGAACTTTTTAACATATTAAAAGGTGATATGTCAATTGTTGGACCAAGGCCTTTGTTAGTGGAATATTTAAAATTATACAATGAAGAACAAAAACATAGACATGATGTAAGACCGGGTCTTACCGGTTTAGCACAAATAAGTGGAAGAAACTCCATTTCTTGGGACAAAAAGTTTAAAGAAGATATTTTTTATATTAATAATATTACTTTTATAATGGATATAAAAATAATTTTTAAAACAATTATAAAAGTTTTTAAAAGAGAAGGAATATCACAAATAAATAATGCTACTATGGAAAAATTTAAAGGAAATAAGGAGAATGACTATGAATAAAAAAATTATTATTATGGGTGCAGGAGGACATGCTAAAGTAATTGCAGATATTATAGAAAAATCAAGTGATATATTATTAGGCTTTTTAGATGATACTAAACCAAAAGGTGAAGTAATAATAAAAGAAAAACAATATAAGGTTATTGGAAAAATTGATGAATGTGTCGATATGCAAAGTGAAAATAATGATATTGAATTTATTATAGGTATAGGTAGCAATATAATAAGGAAAAATATTTCACAGAAATATCATAATTTAAAATATTATACTGCAGTACATCCAAGTAGTCAAATTGCCCTAGATGTCGAGATTGGAGAAGGAACAGTTTTAATGGCTAATTCTTGTATAAATACTTCAGCAAAAATAGGAAAGCATTGTATAATCAATACTGGAGCTATTGTAGAACATGATAATGAAATATCTAACTATGTACATATTTCTCCCAAAGCTACTTTATGTGGTACAGTTAAAATAGGAGAACTAACACATATAGGAGCGGGAAGTACAATAAAAAATAATACTAATATATGTAACAATTGTGTAATAGGAGCAGGTGCTGTAGTTGTAAAAGATATTAAAAGAAGTGCGACATATATAGGGGTACCTGCAAAAGAAATGATAATTATTAGAGAAAGGTAAAAAAGAGAAAGTTTTATGAATAAAAAAGTTTGGATTTTTAATCATTATGCAACAGATATGTATAAAAACCATGGGGGAAGGCATTATTATTTTAGTAAATATCTGAAGGAAAAAGGATATTCACCTACAGTATTTTGTGCAAATACATATCATAATAAAGAAGAAGTTATAGATACGTTTTCAAAGAAATATATTATAGATTATTGTGATGGTATACCTTTCGTATTTATAAAGACAGTACCATCTATAGGAAATGGAATAAAGAGAATTTTGAATATGGGATTATTTTATCATAATCTTTTACACAGCTCAAAGAAAATTGAAAAAGATATAGAAAAGCCAGATATAATACTTGCATCTAGTGTACACCCCCTAACTATGGTAGCAGGAATAAAAATAGCAAAAAAGTTTAATATACCTTGTATTTGCGAGGTAAGAGATTTATGGCCAGAAGCTATTTTTAGTTTTGGCAAGATTAAAGAAATGAGCTTGATAGGAAAAATTTTAACAAGAGGTGAACATTGGATATATAAAAATGCAAATGCAATAATATTTACAAAACCAGGTGATATTGATTATTTAAAAGAAAAAAAATGGTTAAGAACATTTGGAGGAGATATCGACGAAAGAAAATGTTTTTATATTAATAATGGGGTTGATATAGAAGCTTTTAATAATTCTATAGAAAAAAATAAAATAGAAGATAAAGATTTAAATTCAAATATGTTTAATGTTGTATATACAGGAGCAATAAGACCTGTAAATAATGTTGGAATGCTATTGGACGCTGCTAAACTTTTAAAAAATGAAAAAAATATTCAATTTTTAATTTATGGAAATGGAAATCAGTTACCACAATTAGAAAAAAGACTAAAAGAAGAAAATATAATAAATGTAAAATTAAAAGGACATATAAATAAACAGTATATACCATTTGTATTAAGTAAAGCATCTGTTAATGTATTAAACTATTCCCAAACATTATACAACTGGAAAAGAGGAAACAGTTCAAATAAATTATTTGAATATATGGCAAGTGGAAAGCCAATTATTTCAACAGTAAAAATGGGATATGATATTATAGAAAAATATAATTGTGGAATATCACTGAATGAAAATTCACCAGAAGAGTTAAGTAAAAAAATTATGGATATAAAACTGATGGATAAGGAAAAATATATTAAATATTGTACAAATGCAAAAAAAGGAGCAATGGAGTTTGACTTTAAGAAATTAACAAATAAATTAATAAATATTATTGAAGGAATTAAACAAAATGAAAATTAACATTATTATAAAAATTATAAATGAATATGGAATATTATGGTGTTTTTATCGAATATTGTATTTATTAAAAATAAAGTTTCTTAATATAAATAAAAATTCATGGAAATTTTTTGAACGAAAAACAGATATAAAAAATTTAAATATTTTTGATATAGATATAAAGAGTTTAGAAAAATTTTTAGGGAATTTAGAAATAAAATATAAGAATGAAATATTAGATAAAGCAAATAAAGCGGTTAATGGAAAAATATATGCTTTTTCTAAAAATATTTTAGATTATGGGAATCCTATGAAATGGAATTTTAATCCCATAACTCAAAAAGAAACTAACAATAATAAAATGTGGTTCGAAATACCAGACTTTAATAATGAAATAGGAGATATAAAACTAATATGGGAACCATCAAGATTTTGCCACTTATATTTATTTAGTAGAGCATATATTATCAGTAAAGATATAAAGTATTATAAAGCGTTTTCAGAACAAATAAAACAATGGAATATAAATAATAAATATCCATATGGTGCTAATTATAAATGCGGACAAGAATCAGCTATAAGAATGATAAACATATTAATGAATTATACAGTTTTTAAAAATTATAATTTAATCAGTGAAGAAGATACAAAAAATGTACAAGAAATTGTAGAAGGAAGTTACAAAAAGTTAGTATCAAATTTTTTCTATGCAGAGAAATGTGTTAAGAATAATCATACTATTTCAGAATTAATAGGATTAATAATTGGTGCTTGGTGTGAGAATAATGACAAGAGAATAAAGAAATATTATAATAAATTAGTAAAGCAATTAGAAATTCAATTTAAAGAAGATGGAGGATATATACAATATTCTTTTAATTACCAAAGATTAGTTTTACAATTATTAGAAATCTTATTTAAAATTGAAAATAAAATTAATGTAAGAATAGAAAATAAAATGAAACAATTAATTTATAAGTCTGTTATACAGTTATATCAATTACAATCTAGTAATGGAAATTTGCCAAATTATGGATCTAATGATGGGGCTTTAATTGTTCCAGTAACATGTGCAGATTATAGAGATTTTTCTTCTACTATACGGTACATTATATGCTTTTATAACAAACAAAAAGCTATATAATAATATAATATATGATGAGGAGTTAATATGGTTTGGAAAAGAAAATATAAATAGTACTGCAAATATAGATAGAGTATCAAGCCAATTTAATAAATCAGGACTATACTCATTAAGAAAAAATTCTAATTACATGATGATAGTGTGTAATAATTTAGACCATAGGCCTTCACAAATGGACGGATTACACTTTGATCTTTGGTATAAAGATTTTAATATATTGTGTGATAGCGGTACATACTCATATGCCAATAATTATGATAAACAGTTTACAATGACTAAGAATCATAATACTATACAAGTTGAAGATTTAGAGCAAATGAGAAAAATAGGACAATTTTTATGTTATGATTGGATAAAATGTAAAACATTAAAAGCAGATGAAAGTGAATTTATTGGTATTTTAGTATCAAATAATGGTGGATATACTCATGAGAAAAGTGTAAAAGTTATAGAAAATGGCTTTAAGATTTTAGACAAAATAAATACTAAAAAAGATAATCAAAAGTGTTATTTATATTTACATACGCCGTATTATACAGAGATACAAAACAGCACAATAATTATCAAGAACGAAAAAGAATTTGAATGTAAAATAATTTTTAATAATAATGTAAAAATACAAAAGCAAACTACATTTATAAGTTCATATTATTATGAAAAAATAGAAGCTACAGAAATAAAAATAGAAAATAAAATTAAAGATAGAAAATGTGAATTTTCTTATGAAATAAAAATAAATAGTAACGGAGGATAAAGTTGGTTTTATTATTAGGAATATTACAATTTATAATGATATCGATAATTTGCATATATGAATTGAAAAGAAAATCAGTTTCAGTATTTTTGTGGGCAGTATTATTGGTAATGTTTGGCATTATGCATATGTTTTCAATATTACTTAATACATACGAATATAGTGTTGATACAATGAATGAGGCATCGCTATTTGTAATATTATTCTGCGCATTATATTTAATCACTAGATATTTAACGCAAAGAAAAAACGATATAATGACAGAGGAAAAAATAGAATTAGAAGATAATGAAAAAGAAAAGATGAAAAAGTTTATGAATATACTTTTTTATTTATTAATACTAATAGTTTTTATAAGGATATTTATTTTATCAAGACAAGCGGGGGGGTTAATTAATACAAGTTGGACTACAATGAGAGAAACAGTAGGAGGTTATTTTTCTTTCTCACAAATATTTGGCCCAATCTTTTTTACATGTTCAACTTGTTTAATTCTAGCTATAAAATTAAAAGATAGAAAAATATTAATTTTATCTTCAGCTATTATACTACTTGAAGTAATTATTTCTAGAAATAGGATAGAGATACTTCCAATTATTTGTGCCATAATATATGCATACATATTAAAAAATAAAAAAATTACGGTGAAACAAATAATGCTATTAGGGTGTATTGGATTAATGTCTATATATCTTATATATGCTTTAAGAGTTTTTAGACATAGCGGATCAATTCAAAATTTCTTTGCAACTTACGATTTAAAATCTTTTAACCAAAAAGTAGGAGAGTATTTAGAAGATGATAGTGGAGAATTGGGATTAAGAAAAAATATGTACTTTTTTATAGAGAATAACAATAATTTTGAAGATTTTGAAAAAGGACATACATATATTAGAATGGCTTTAGTTTTAGTGCCAACAAGTTGGTCTTTTGGACTAAAACCAAATGATTTTGCTATAACGATGGGAAAAGCGGTTTTGCCTACAGTGGAAGGATTCAGTATACATCCTACATTATTTGGAGATGTATATGCAAATTTTGGTTTTGTTGGATTTTTTATGGGAATATTTTGGGCATTTTTTGTATTGATACTTGATAAATTAATAATAAAATCTAATAAACTATTAAGGTTACCTATTTCTCTAATTTGTGGGATAATTTATATAATCCAGGCAAGAGGCTCTGTATATAATGCTTTTTCATGGTTAGTGTATTGTATAATTATATTAACACTAATACATTATACTTATAGAATAATTTATAATACAATATCAAAGGGAGAAAATTAAGTATGAAAAAAGAAAAGATAATGCTAATAGTTTCACATTGTCCTGATGCATTGATATCTAAAAGGATAAATGTACTAAAAAATAAGTATCAAGTAACAGTTTTATACAATGAAAGAGGAAACGAAAATTTTAACCATATAGAAGATGTAAAGTATATAAAATTAAATTGTAAGTTTCAGAATGGAAAATTTATATCTAGAATAGTAAAGTTAATAAAAATAAAAAATGAAATTAAAGAAATAATAAAAAAAATAAATCCACAAATTTTATATGCTTTTAGATTGGATATGTTATGGTTGACAACAAGTAATATAACTAAAAAGAAAAAAATTATATATGAAGTTGCTGATTTGCACGATATTGTCATAAATAATTCCAAAAATAAAATAAAATTAGTTGTAAAAAAGATAGTTAAATTTATAGAAAAAAGAATCTGTAGATATATAGATATTTTATGCATTACTTCTGAAAAGTTCTATGATGTTTATTTTAAAGAATTTGTAGAAAAAGATAAAGTAGTATATATGCCTAACATACCAGAATTGAAAAATTTTGAGGAATATAAAAAAGTCCGTAAAGATAAATTTACAATTGGTTTTATAGGAGTTGTTAGATATAAAGAACAAATGAAAATGTTAATGGAAGCGACTAAGAATTTAGATGTTAAAGTCTTTTTTGCAGGTAGTTCACAAGATGATGAAATTGAAAGAATTGCTAAGGAAAATAAATGGGTAGAATATTATGGAAAATATAATTATTCTAAAGATATTGCAAAGTTATATTCAAAATGTGATTGCATTTATTCTGTATATGACACCAAATATAACAATGTAAAATATGCATTACCTAATAAATTGTATGAATCAATATATTGCGAATTGCCAATAATTGTATCGAAAGATACTTATTTATCAGAAATAGTACAAAAACTAGGCATAGGATGTAGTGTTGAAGATAAAAATGTCACAGAGTTAAAGGAAACTATATATAAACTAAAAAACGATAAGGATTATTACAATAAAATAGTAATAAATTGTAAAAATAACAAACAAAATATTAAACTGGAAAAATACAATAATTATTTTTTGAAAAAAATAAATTCAATAGCAAATAAGAAAGGTTAAAGTGCTTTTATAATGATAGAGGAATTAGTAAATAAAGTAAAAAAAAATGATATTGTTATAAGAATAGTAAGAGCATTATTTTTTGGAATAACGGGAGCAGCAGGAGCAAAAATATTACTTATGATAATAAATATTTTAATAGCAAGATTAATCTCAAATCAAGACTATGGAGTATATTCATTGCTTAATAATACTGTTCAAACATTTGTATTGTTTGCAGGGGCTGGAATTGGAATTACTTTGACTAGATATACAGCTATATATCAGAATAAAGATAAAAATAAAGCAGGATATATGATAAAAACATTATCTGTAGTTAATATAGTATTATCTGCAATTGTATCTATAACTATATTAGTTTTTTCAGACTATATTTCACAATTATTAAGTAAAGAAATAAATATATCTATATATATAAAGATAATATCGATAACCATTTTTTTTAGTTCATTAGCTTTATTATGGCAAAGCGTATTGCAAGGATTTGAAGAGTTTAAAAGAGTAGCAAAAATACAAATTACATGTCATATTATGGCATTAATTATAAGTGTAATAATAACAATGTTATGGAAATTAAATGGTGCTGTTATTTCAATGTTATTATTGCAATTATTGTTATTTATTTTTAGTATTAATACTACAAAAAGAATATGCAAAGATAAGAAAATAGAATTAAAGACTAGATTTGATGGAGAGATTAAATATGCGATAAAAAATGTTTCAATACCTGCATTTTTGTCTAGTATATTTGTAAATCCTGTTATATGGATTACAAATTTTCTATTTATAAAAAAATTTGGATATGAGGAATTTGCTGGATTTTCAATATGCCTACAGTGGATGTATATAGTAAATTATATACCACAACAACTAAATCAAGTAAAACCTATTTATACACAGTTATATGATTCAGGACAAGTAAATACAATGAAAAAAACAGTAAATAAATTAACAATATTTTCAATATTATTAGTAATTGTTGTAGTAAGTATTCTATCAATATTGAAAGATTTTATATTGAGGCTATATGGAGAATTCTATTTAGCGTTTGGAACTACTTTTATTACATTGCTTATTACAAATATTTTTATTGTTATACAATCTCAAAATTTTAGTGTTTTTCAAGCAATTGGAGAATTTTGGAAGTGTTTAATACTTAATGGTATATGGGCGGGAGCATTTCTTATTTCTTTTATTTTATTATATGGTAAAGGATCATTAGGATATGCTACAGCATATTTAATTTCATATATAATATACTCAATAATATCATGTACAGAATTAAATAGAACATTAAAGAAACATAGTAAGGAGGAAAGTAAATGAACGCAATAACATTTTATAGAATAGGAAATTGGTGTTATAATAAAAAAATTCCAATTGTTCCAAAGTTAGTTCACGGATTAATATTTTTAATTTTTAATTCACATATTCCATCAAGTTGTACAATCGGAAAGGAAACAAAATTTGCATATGGAGGAATTGCAACAGTCATACATGGAAAAACAGTTATAGGAGATAATTGTATTATTGGAAGTGGAGTAACAATTGGAGGAAATAAACATGGTGTAAGAGTTCCAGTGATAGAAAATAGATGTTATATTGCAACTGGTGCTAAAATATTTGGAGAAATAACTATAGGAGAAGGAAGCTTCATAGGTGCAAATTCTGTGGTAACCAAGGATATACCACCTAAAAGTTTAGTTGCAGGAATACCTGGGAAAGTTGTAAAAGAAAATATTAACATAAATGATTATAGTATATATATAAAATAATCATAATATATAAGGAGGATTTTTGAAATGAAAATTAATGTAATAGGTTTAGGTTATATCGGTTTGCCAACAGCTTTAATGTTTGCAACACATGGAGTGGAGGTAGTAGGAACAGACTATAATAAGGAATTGGTAGAAACTTTAAATGAGGGTAAAACAACATTTGAAGAAAAAGGTCTAGATGAATTATTTAAAAAGGCATTAAAATCAAATATAAAGTTTACAACAGAGTATCAACAAGAAGATATTTATATAATATCAGTGCCAACACCATATGAAAAGGAAAATAAAAAAATAGACCCTAAGTATGTAATATCAGCTGTTGAAACTGTTTTACAAGTATGTAAAAAAGGAGCAATAATAGTAATTGAATCAACAATATCACCAGGAACAATAGATAAATTTATAAGACCAGTAATAAAAGAAAAAGGATATGAAACAGGTAAAGATATTCATTTAGTACATGCACCAGAAAGAATAATACCAGGAAATATGATATATGAGTTAGAGAATAACTCAAGAACAATAGGGGCTGATGAAAAAGAAATAGGAGAAAAAATTAAAAAATTATATGCTTCGTTTTGTAAAGGAGATATAGTAGTAACTGATATTAAAACAGCTGAGATGACAAAAGTAATAGAAAATACATTTAGAGACATTAATATTGCTTTTGCTAATGAACTTTCAAGAATATGTAGAAAAGAAAATATGGATGTATATGAAGTAATAAAAATAGCAAATAAACATCCAAGGGTTAATATATTACAGCCAGGACCAGGAGTTGGAGGACATTGTATATCAGTTGATCCATGGTTTTTAGTCGGAGATTATCCAGATATAGTAAATGTTATAAAAGCAGCAAGAGAAGTGAATGATGGACAACCTGAATTCGTATTAGAAAGATTAAGAGCAATTTTGAAAGAAAATAATATATCAGATTTATCAAAAGTAGGTATATATGGTTTAACTTATAAAGATAATGTGGATGATATACGTGAAAGTCCGACTTTACAAATGCTAGAAAAATTGTCAAAAGACGAGAAAGAAAAATTTAAAGTTTATGACCCATATATAAAAAAAGAAATTACTAAAAATCAATATTTTAATTTTGATGAATTTATTAAAGATATAAATGTAATAATAATAATGAATGCACATGATCACATAAAAGAAAATATCGAAAAGATAAATAATATGTTAATATTAGATACCAAAAATATTATTGAAAGCAAAAATGCATATAAATTATAAAATTTTGGATAGGAGCCTATAAAAATGAAAAAAGTAATGTTAGTATTTGGAACAAGACCAGAAGCAATAAAAATGTGTCCATTAGTAAAAGAATTAAAAACAAGAAAAAATATAGAAGTAAAAGTCTGTGTAACAGGACAACATAGAGAAATGTTACAGCAAGTTCTTGAATGTTTTAATGTAATTCCTGATTACAATTTAGAAATAATGAAAGACAAACAAACTTTGTTTGATATAACAACAAATATTATTTCAAAAATTAAACCAGTATTAGAACAAGAAAAACCAGATGTTATATTAGTACATGGAGATACAACAACAACATTCGTTACTTCACTTTGTGCTTTTTATATGCAAATTCCGGTAGGACATGTTGAGGCGGGATTAAGAACATATGATATATATTCACCATATCCTGAAGAATTTAATAGACAAGCGACAGGAATAATTGCTAAATACCACTTTGCACCTACAGAAAAATCTAAACAAAATTTATTAGCAGAAGGAAAAGATGAAAATAGCATATATGTAACAGGAAATACTGCAATAGATGCATTAAAAACAACAGTAAAAAAAGATTATAATAATGAATTGTTTAATTGGATTGGAAATGATAGATTAATAGTATTAACGGCACATAGAAGAGAAAATTTAGGAAAACCACTTGAGCAAATGTTCACAGCTATAAAAAGAATATTAGATGAGTATGATGATATAAAAGTAATATATCCTATTCATAAAAATCCATTGGTAAGGGAAACGGCAAATAGGATATTTATGAATAGTAAAAAAATACAATTAATTGAGCCTCTAGAAGTATTAGATTTTCATAATTTTTTAAATAAATCATATTTAATTTTAACAGATAGTGGAGGAATACAAGAAGAAGCACCATCACTAGGAAAACCAGTTCTAGTAATGAGAGATACAACAGAAAGACCCGAAGGAATTAAAGCAGGAACATTAAAATTAGTTGGTACAGAAGAAGAAAATATTTATAAAAATATAAAAAAATTGTTGGAAGATAAGGATGAATATGAAAAAATGAGTAAAGCATCAAATCCATATGGAGATGGATATGCATGTAAAAGAATAGCAGATATATTAGAAAAAAATTTATAACATAAATCTCTTGCCAAATTTTAAATTTAAATGTATACTATAAAAGTAAAAATTCAAAAGAAAAAATAAGAGGAGGAATAAATGGAAGAATTAGATTTAAAAGAACTATTCGAAATATTTTGGAACAAAAAAGCACAAATAATACTAATAATATTAATATTTATAGTATTAGGAATAATTTACACAATGGGATTTACAACACCTATGTATACATCATCAACAACATTAGTATTAGCAGGAACATCAAATGGTGAACAGGGTGAAGCATCAGGAACAATTACAGCTACAGATTTAACGCTAAATTCAAAATTAGTATCAACATATAGTGAGTTAGTAAAAAGAAACAAAGTAATAAGACAAGTTATATCTAATTTAGGAATTAATGTAAGTGAAGAAAGTTTAAAAAATAATATATCCGTAACATCTGTAAAGAATACAGAATTGATTGAAATAACAGTAACAACAGAGAATCCAAAATATGCAGCAGATATTGCAAATGAAACAGCAAAAGTGTTTACACAAGAGATAGCAGAAAAAATCTATAACATAAATAATGTCCATGTTATAGATGAGGCGGAAGAAAGTAATGTGCCATCAAATATAAATCATCAAAAAGATGTTGTAATATTTGCCTTTATAGGAGTAGTAGTAGCAATAATATATGTATTAATAGGAAACATGTTAGATACAACAGTAAAAACTGCTGAAGAAATAGAAAAACATTTTAAAGTTCCAGTATTAGCTTCAGTACCAATATGGGAAATTGAACCAAATGTAAAAAACAAAAGAAAAGGAGGAAGAAGATAATGAAAAAAGAATTAATAGCACAAAGAGATCCAAAATCTCCTGTATCAGAAGTTTTTAGAACATTAAGAACAAATATACAATTTATGAATTCAAGTGGAAAG
>CALXZW010000032.1 GCA_944393345.1 uncultured Clostridia bacterium | reverse complement strand
TTACGAGAGGAAAGTCCGGGCTCCATAGAGCAAAGATGCTAGATAACGTCTAGTGAGGGTGACCTTAAGGAAAGTGCAACAGAAAATAACCGCCATTTTGGTAAGGGTGAAAAGGCGAGGTAAGAGCTCACCGCTATTATGGTGACATAATAGGCAGTGTAAACCCCATCTGGAGCAACACCTAATAAAGAAGATTAAGTCTGCTCGACACCTTCTTGAATTGTGTGGCTTGAAATATATAGTGATATATATTCTAGATAAATGACTGTTTTAAATGACAGAACCCGGCTTACAGATTTACTTCTTTTTTTATGTCCAAAATCGACCGATTGTCCTAATTGCAAAAAAAGAGAATAAAATATATAATAGGAAAGTAATTTTACTAAATGCAAAAAGGAGGAAGAAACTTTGATTATTGATAAAGTAAAGAAAATAAATAGTAAAGAAGATTGCATAGTAAAAAATAAAAAAGCATCAGATATGATGATAGGAAAATGGGTAAAATGTGACAATTGTAAAGAAATAATATATAAAGAAGAATTACATAAAAATTTAAGTGTAAGCCCTAATTGTGGAAAACATTTTAGATTATCTTATAGAAGAAGAATTAAGAAAATAGCAGATGAAGGAAGTTTCGAAGAAATTGGAAAAGATATTTTAACAAAAGATCCTTTGAATTTTGAAGGATATTTGAAGAAAGTTGAATTGTTAAAAGAAAAGACCAAAATAGAAGAAGCGGTAAAATGTGGTAAATGTAAAATAGAAAATGAAGATGCTATTTTATGTGTTATGGATGGAAATTTTTTAATGGGAAGTATGGGATATGCCGTAGGAGAAAGAATAACATTAGCCATCGAAACAGCAATAAAAGAAAGATTACCTTTGATAATTTTTTGTGTTTCAGGAGGTGCAAGAATGCAAGAGGGTATGGTTTCATTAATGCAAATGGCAAAAACTTCTAGTGCACTTTCAAAATTAAATGCAGAAGGATTATTATACATATCAGTTCTAACAGACCCAACAACAGGAGGTGTAACCGCAAGTTTTGCAAGTTTAGGAGATATAATACTTGCAGAACCTAAAGCATTAATTGGATTTGCTGGACCAAGAGTTATAGAACAAACTATAAAGCAAAAATTACCAGAAGGTTTTCAAAGTTCAGAGTTTTTATTAGAACATGGATTTATCGATAAAATAGTAGAAAGAAAAGATATGAAATCCACATTAGCGCAAATCATAAGATTGCATAAGGAGGGAAAATAATGGAAAGTTCAAATAAAAATGCATGGGATATAGTACAAAAAGCAAGAGCACTAGATAGACCTAAAGCATTAGATTACATAAACTCAATATTTGATAATTTTATAGAATTACATGGAGACAGAAATTTTGGTGATGACAAATCAATAGTAGCAGGAATTGCAACAATATATAATATACCAGTTACAGTTATAGGGGAACAAAAAGGAAAAAATTCCAAAGAAAACATAGAAAGAAATTTTGGAATGCCAAATCCAGAGGGATATAGAAAGGCATTAAGACTGATGAAACAAGCAGAAAAATTTAAAAGACCAATAATAACATTTATAGATACACCAGGTGCATATCCAGGAATGGGGGCAGAAGAAAGAGGTCAAGGTGAAGCAATAGCAAGGAATATGCTAGAAATGGCAAATCTAAAAGTTCCAATAATTTGTATAGTTATAGGAGAAGGATCTAGTGGAGGAGCTTTAGCAATAGCAGTAGGAGATAAAGTGGTAATGTTAGAAAATTCGATATATTCAATTCTTTCTCCAGAAGGTTTTGCAAGTATTTTATATAAAGATTCTACTAAAGCTAAAGAAGCAGCAGAAAATATGAAGATTACAGCTAAAGAATTAAAAAAATTAAATATAATTGATGAAGTTATAAAAGAACCAAAAGAAGGAATACAAAATCAATTCGAAAAAGTAGTAAAAAAATTAAAACAATATATTTTAGATAATATTGCTGAACTTAAAAAATTAAGTACAGAAGAATTAATAAATAAAAGATATGAAAAATTTAGAAATATGTAAGGAGGAAAATAAAATGATATTAAAAGGAAAAAAAGTAGTAATTATGGGAGTGAGAAACAAATGGAGTATAGCTTGGGGAGCAGCAAAATCAGCATATGAACAAGGCGCAGAAGTTATTTGTACTTGTTCAGAAGATAGCATAGAAAAAGTGCAAGAGTTAGTAAAAGAAATACCAGGAACAAGTGTATATGTTTGTGGAGATGTAAGTAAAGACGAAAATATAGATAAATGTTTAGAAGAAATCAAAAAAAATCATGGTAAAATAGATGGATTATTACATGCTATTGCACATGCTAATACAGAAGATTTAAGAAATGATTTTATATTAACATCAAGAGAAGGTTATGCACATGCACAAGATGTAAGTAGTTACTCATTAATAGCAATTGTTAGAATGGCAAGAGAAAAAGAAATGTTAAATGAAGGAGCAAGTATAGTAGCATATACATATTATGGCTCAGAAAAAGCAATAGTTGGATACAATGTAATGGGAGTTGCAAAAGCGGCTTTAGAAGCAAGTATTAGATATTTATCAAAAGATTTAGGAGTAGACGGATATAGAATAAATGGAATATCAGCAGGACCAATAAAAACCTTATCTGCCAAGGGAATAAAAGACTTTAGTTCAATTTTAGATGTAGTTGAAGAAAGAGCACCATTACATAGAAATGTAACAATTAAAGAAGTTGGGGATAGTACAGCATTCTTATTTAGTAACATGTCTAGTGCTATAACAGGAGAAATAATACATGTTGATAATGGTTTTTCTGTTGTAGGAGTATAAAAAAATTATGTTAACATCTTGAACCGCGTATTCATTTATGATATAATAAAAATCTAAAAGTATTTGCTAGGTTTTAGTTATTAGCCTAAACTATTTTACAACAGGAGGAAAATCTTATGGTTCATTTTGTGGATTTTGTAAAAGCAAATTACAACAAGAACGCAATCAAGGATGAGCTGAACCGAAATCCTGGGAAGGAAGTAGAGTTTTTGCTTCCAACTGGAAAGAAGATATGGGTAAGTCGGAATGAATCGGGTTTGCTAAAAATGGATTATCCAGAGCTTTCAAAGCCTGAAAGGGCTTATGTAAGAGTGATTCAATTCTGGCTACGGTAAAATGTAAAGAAACTAGAAATATTTCATAAGAGTATTTCTAGTTTCTTTTTATGCAATAATTCTAATAATAGAATCTAATTAATTAGCAATAATGTGATTGATAGTAATTAATAATATCGATTTCCGAAAAATTACTTTTTTTATAAATTTATGTCAAACCCTTTAAAAAAAATCAAAAATGTTATACAATAATAGAAAATTTATAATTAGGAGAGGAAAATGAATAAAAAATGGCAAATATATGATATAAACGAAAAAACAATAAATGAAATAGTAGAAAAATATAAAATAAATAGACTATTAGCAACAATATTATCTAATAGGAATATTAATACAGAAGAAGATATAAAATTATTTTTACATCCAACAAGAGCAGATTTCCATGATCCATTTTTAATGACAGATATGGAAAAAGCGGTTGAAAGAATTATAGAAGCAATTAACAAAAAAGAGAATATTACAATATATGGAGATTATGATGTTGATGGAATAACAAGTATTACTGTATTAAAGAGTTTTTTTAGAGATAGAGGAATAGAAGTTAAAACATATATACCAAATAGATTAGATGAAGGTTATGGCTTAAATAATAATGCAATAGAGCAAATAAAAAATCAAAGTTGTGATTTAATGATTACAGTAGATTGTGGTATATCTGCAATAAAAGAAATAGATTATGCAAATTCTCTAGGATTAGAAACAATTATAACAGATCATCATGAAGCAGGAACAGAAATCCCCAAAGCTTTTGCAGTAATAGATAATAAAAGAAAAGATAGTAAATATCCATTTAGAGAATTGGCTGGTGTTGGAGTAGTTTTTAAACTAATCCAAGCACTTAGTATAAAATTAAATTTAAAAGAAGAAGAATATTTAAAATATTTAGATATAGTTTGTATAGGAACAATTTCAGATATTGTTCCATTAATAGATGAAAACAGAGTTATAACAAAATTAGGATTAATGTTAGTAAGACAAACCAAAAATATAGGATTACAATCAATATTAAATGCTTCAGGTTATAGTAAAATAGATTCTAGTACAATTTCTTTTGGAGTAGCACCTAGAATAAATGCTTGTGGTAGAATGGGAAAAGCAGAAGAAGCATTGAAATTATTTTTATCTAAAAATATAAATGAAGTAGTTGATTTAACAAAAGAACTTAATGAATATAATAGAATAAGACAAGAAAAAGAAAAAGAAATATATGAAAATGCATTAGAACAAATTGAGAAAGAGCATTTAGATAAAAAAAATACTATTATAGTAAAAGGTGAAAATTGGCATCATGGAGTTATAGGAATAGTATCTTCTAAAATTACAGAAAAATATTTTAAACCAAGTATATTACTTAGTTTTGAAGATGATGGGATGGGCCAAGGTTCGGGAAGAAGTATACCAGGATTTGATTTACATGAAGCACTTATGAATTGTATGGATTCTATAGAAAAATTTGGAGGCCATGCAATGGCAATAGGAATTTCAGTAAAAAAGGAAAATTTTGAGAATTTTAAAAAAGAATTTGAAGAAATAGCACAAAAAATGCATGTCAATGAGATAATTCCAATAATAAACATTGATGCTAAAATAAATTTAAGTGATATTACAAAAGAAATGGTTGAAAGTCTAAGTAAATTAGAACCTTTTGGAGAAGGAAATAAAATGCCAGTTTTTGTATTCAAAAATTTAAAAATAGATTCAATACGAGCATTATCAGAAGGAAAACACTTGAAACTAACATTAAAAGATAATAATACAATAGCAAGTGCTATTGGTTTCAATTTAGGATATATGTCTGAAGAATATAAAATCGGTGATAAAATTGATGTAGTTGGTGTATTAGAAATAAATTCTTTTAACGGAGTAGAAAGCTTACAAATAAATATAAAGGATATAATGAAATCAATATAAAAATAATAAGGGGAAGTGAATTTTATGTCTGAAACAAAAGAAGTAACAATACAAGATGTCATAGCAAAAAGAAAAGCACATTCTAGAAAAGTTGATAATAAATTAATATTAAGAGCATATAATTATGCAGTAAAATATCATGGAGATCAATGTAGAAAATCAGGAGAACCATATATTATACACCCATTAAATGTAGCATACATTTTAGCAGAAATGGGGCTTGATGATAGTTCTATTTGTGCTGCACTTTTACATGATGTTGTTGAAGACACAGAAGTAACAGACAATGATTTAAGAAAAGAATTTGGAAATGAAATTGCAGATATGGTAGCTGGTGTAACAAAATTAAAATTAATACAATTTGCATCTGCAGAAGAACAGCAAGCTGAAAACTACAGAAAAATGTTTTTGGCAATGGGAAAAGATATAAGAGTTATATTGATAAAACTTGCAGATAGATTGCATAATATGAGAACATTAAAACATTTAAGAAGAGATAGACAAATAGCTATTGCAAAAGAAACAATGGATTTATATGCACCATTAGCGAATAGACTAGGTCTATATTCATTAAAATGGGAATTGGAAGACTTAGGATTTAAATACACAAGACCAGAAGAATATCATGAATTAGTAGAAGGAATAGACAAGAAAAGAGAAGAAAGACTAAAATTTATTGAAAAAATAATGTCAGATATTAGAATAGAACTAAAAAAGCAAAAAATCGATGCAGAGGTAACAGGAAGAGCAAAACATTTATATAGTATATATAGAAAAATGAAAAGAGATAATAAAACTTTAGATCAAATATATGATTTATTTGCACTAAGAATATTAGTAAATTCTGTTAAAGATTGTTATGCTGCATTAGGTGTAGTACATGAATTATATAGTCCTATGCCAGGAAGGTTTAAAGATTATATAGCAGTTCCAAAACCTAATATGTATCAATCAATTCACACAACACTTTTAGGAGAAAAAGGAACACCTTTTGAAGTACAAATTCGTACTTGGGAAATGCATAAAATAGCAGAATATGGTATAGCAGCACACTGGGCATATAAAGAGGCAAGTTATTTTGGAAAAAAACAAACAGTAAAAGTAGAAGAAGATAAATTAGCATGGTTAAGAGAAACATTAGAATGGCAAAAAGAGATGCAAGATCCACAAGAATTTTTAAATACATTAAAAACAGAATTATTCGAGGATGAAGTATATGTATTTACACCAAAAGGTGCAATAAAAGTATTACCTAGAGGAGCAACACCTATAGATTTTGCATATGCTATACATGCTGAAATAGGGCATCATATGACAGGATGTAAAATAAATAGTAAAATGATGCCAATCATAACACCTTTGCAAAGTGGAGATATAATAGAAATTATAACATCTGATAATTCAAAGGGCCCAAGTAGAGATTGGTTAAAATTTGTAAAAAGTACAAGTGCTAAAAATAAAATTCAAAGTTGGTTTAAAAAAGAACAAAAATCAGAAAATATAGAAAAAGGAAAAGAATTAATTGAAAAGGAAATAAAAAGAATTGGATTATCGCATGAAGAATTATTTAAAAATCAATACATAGAACCAATGATAGAAAAATATAAATATAAAAATTTAGACGAAATGTATTCAGCAGTAGGATTTGGAGCAAATTCACCAGTAAAAGTAATAGCAAGGATGTTACAAGAATATAGAAAAGAACATGAAGAAGAAGATATAGAAAAGAAAATAGAAGAACTTGCTAAAAACAAGCAAAAAAGAATTAAAAACTCTAATTTAGGAATTATTGTAAAAGGAATAGATAATTGTTTAGTAAAACTTTCTAAATGTTGTAATCCACTTCCAGGAGATGAAATAGTAGGATATATAACAAAAGGAAGAGGAGTTTCTGTACATAGAAAAGATTGTGTAAATGTAAAAGACTTACTTTCAGAAGAAAATAGAATGATTGATGTAGAATGGGTTGGAGAAGAAAAATCAGAATATAAAGCGGATATAGAGATATATTCAAATGATAGAAATGGTCTATTGGTAGATATATTAAAAGAAATAGGAACAACTAAAGCAAATATATTAGGAGTTAATACAAAAACAACTAAAGAAAGAATTGCCATAATAGATATAACTTTAGAGGTGGAAAATTTAGATGAATTAAATAAGGTATTTAAGGCGATAAGAAAAGTAGATAGTGTATATGAAGTATCAAGAAAGAAATAATGAAAGGAACAAAATAAATGATATTAAAAGAACTAAAGATTGAAACTTGGATTGGAGATGCAACTAATTGTTATATAATACATGATGAAAAAAGTAATGAAAATATGGTAATAGACCCAGCGGGAGATATAGATAAAATAGTAGATATGTTAAATATATTAAAAGGAAATTTAAAATATATATATTTGACACATTGCCATGGTGACCATACTAGAGGAGTAAATGAGTTGAAATCAAGGTGTGGTGGTAAAATATTAATTCATAGAGAAGATAGTGAAGGCTTAAACAATAAAGATATTAATTTATCACCATATATGGGATTAGATGTAATTGAATTAGAATTAGACTCTATTGTAGATGATAATGATTTAATACATTTAGGAGAGCTAGAGCTTAAAGTTATACATACCCCCGGACATACAAAAGGAGGAACATGTCTTTTTTGTGAAAAAGAAAAGTGTTTATTTTCGGGTGATACAATTTTTAGAGGTACTTGGGGAAGAACAGATCTACCAACTTCAAGTATAGAAGACATTATGAATTCTATAGTAAATAAAATAATGGTATTACCAGATGATACAATAATATATCCAGGACATGGCAAAACTACAATAATAAAAGAAGAAAAACCAATATATTTAGAATTAAAACCAAAATTATGGTAACAATTAAAGGAAGTGATATGAAATGAAAAAGGTAGAACCTAAAACATTAACAGGGTTTATGGAATTATTACCTAATGAACAAATATTATTTAATCAGATGAAGGAAAAAATCCAAAAAGTATATGAAAGATATGGCTTTTTGCCACTTGATACACCTATATTGGAACATTCTGAAGTATTACTTGCAAAAGCAGGAGGAGAAACTGAAAAACAAATTTATAGATTTACAAAAGGAGAAACAGATTTATCTTTAAGATTTGATTTAACAGTGCCACTTGCAAAATATGTAGCAAAAAACTATGGGAATTTAAGTTTTCCTTTTAGAAGATATCAAATAGGAAAAGTCTATAGAGGTGAAAAAGCACAAAAAGGAAGATATAGAGAATTTTATCAATGTGATATAGATATTATTGGAGATGAAACATTAAGTGTTGTAAATGATGCAGAATTACCTTGTGTTATATATGATGTATTTAGAGAATTAGGATTTGATAATTTTACAATCCATATTAATAATAGAAAACTATTAAATGGATTATTTGAAAGTTTAGAGCAAAAAGAAAATGCTGTAGAAATTTTACGAATAATAGATAAAATAGATAAGGTCGGAAAAACAGCAGTAATTGAAGAATTAAAAAAATTGAATATAGAAGAAGAAAAAATAGAAAAAATTATAGAATTTATAACAATAGATGGAACTAATGATAAAAAAATAGAAAAATTAAAAGAAATGAAAATAAATAATGAACAGTTTAATAATGGATTAGAAGAATTAGAGCAAGTAGTAAAATATATGGGACTATTAGGACTTCCAAAAGTAAATTTTAAAATTGATTTAAAAATTGCAAGAGGATTAGACTATTATACAGGTACAGTATATGAAACATTTCTAAATGATTATAGAGAATTAGGTAGTGTGTGTTCAGGAGGAAGATATGAAAATCTTGCTGAATATTATACAGATAAAAAACTTCCAGGAGTAGGAATATCAATAGGACTTACTAGATTATTTTATAAACTAAACGAATTAAGAATAATAAATGCTAATAAGAAATCAATAGCAGATATATTAATAATTCCTATGACAGAAAATGTAGAAAAAGCATTTAAATTATGCTCAGAATTAAGGAAAATAAATATAAATACTGAAATATATTTAAATGATAAAAAGTTAAAGGCTAAATTAAAATATGCAGATAAATTAGAGATTCCTTATGTTATTATTGTCGGAGATGACGAAATAGAAAATAATGTTTTAAAGATAAAAGATATGAGAAGCGGAGAGGAAGAACAAACTGATTTTAATTCAGAAAATATAAAGAAAATAATTGACAAATAAACATAATAGTGTTATTATGTAATTAACTTTTTTTGAAAGGAGGTCTCCAAGATGTTGGAGCCCAAAGACTATGAACGGTTAGAACTACTTGCCTGTTCACAGGCAAGGGAAATTTGGCGAGACCAAGTTTCCCATGAAATGATTGCCATGACGGTGGGAGAAAGCATTGTATTCGTCGCTATGGGTGATGGCGAAGCATATGCTATTTTCCGGATAAATCCAAATGGCGATGCCGTTACGCTCATTTCTACGGCAAAAGCTCAACCCATGGACATGAGCAGAACAGAAGACGACTGAGGTTTGGGGTAGAAAACTTTTACAGTTTTCTACCCCAAAAACTATTTTAGCTCCTATTTTGATTATATGAAAGCAATTTTATTCTAAATAACTAATTTTGACTTAAAGTATAATTTAAGATTTCGTAACTTATATTTGCAATAAGTTCATCAGCATTAGATATATCTTTTGTAAAAATACCAATTAAATATGTAGTTTCACCAAAGACTATTCCATAATCATGAACATTACCATCATAGCTTCCATATTTATGTGCAACCTCATAATTATTTATATATTTTTTTAAGTATTGTCCTTCAGATGAAATTTTTAGATTTTGTATTAATTCATTGTAATTATCTATGTGATTATATAAATAATTTATAATATCAAAAGAATAGCTAGCAAAAGTTAAATTGGAATCATAAAATTCATCAGAAACAGTTTGATTAGTATATTTGTTATTTATTTCTTTTCTGCAATCCTCGTAACCATAATGTGTCATAAGAATATTAACAGCAGTATTATCACTATTAATAATACTTTGTTCTAATAAGAAATTAATTGGAACATAATCTCCAGCAGAATATGTATAATTCGTCAAACCGTTTCCATATTCATAACAACCAGATTTGTATAAAAGTGTATCTGTTTCTTTTAATTCTCCTTGATTTATTTTATCATAATAAAGCATAGCAACAGGTAGTTTTACAGTACTAGCCGCAGTAAATTGAGTATATTCATTATAAAAATATTCTTTATTATTATCTATATTATAATAAAAAAAAGCAAAGTTTTCAGTATTTATATTATCATCAGTAAGAATATTATTAATTAAATTCTTAATACCAGAATCTATTTGAGAGGTGTGTTTATCTAAATTGTTATCAATGTTAGAGTTATTTTCGGGTACTATAACATTAGTAGAACTTTCAATAACTTTAGAATTTGTACTAATAGTATTTTCATTATCAATATTACTAAGTAAATAAGCACTAGATTTGTATACTGAATTTAGTTTTAAATTAGGAACTAATACGTTAAATATAATAATTATTAAAATCAAAAGAAATAATGTAAAATAAGTCTTAAAATAAAAGTTTATACTTCTTTTCTTATTTATTTTTAAATGTCGTCCTTTATTTTTCATATAATCACCTTTTAAAATATAATATAAAAACATTAAATTAACCTTAAATATTATATCAAAAAGTGAAGAATAAATAGAAAATTTTTAAATTATATGGATTTTATCTTAGCAAATTAATCCAATCATAAACAATAAATTTTACCATATTTCCAAAATTAATTTTATCAATATTTTCATTAGCAACAATATTAACACTAGATAATGTTTTTCCATCTAAATTGAAAGAAATTTCACCAAGTTTTTGACCTTTTTTAATTGGAGCAAATAAATTTTCATCTAAATTTATGACTTTTTCAACGTTACTTTCTTTTCCCTTACTTATTAAGGCACCAGAATCTTTTTCGACAATAGCATCTACTGTGCTACTAACTCCTTTATTTACATTTAAAGTTTTTATAACAGTATCTTTTTTTTCAAAATTTACAAAGGAAAAATTATTAAATCCATAGTCCAAAAGTTTAGCAGCTTCATCAAATCTTATTTTAGTTGAAGGAGCTTTCATTATAACAGCAATTAATGATAAATTATCTCTAGTTGCACTAGCGGATAAATTATATAAAGCTAATCCGGTTGAACCAGTTTTTAATCCAGTTGCCCCTTTATAATTCCTAATAAGTTTATTAGTATTAGAAAGTTGAGATTTTCCATCTCTTAATGAATCTGTCCAAATAGTAGTATATTTAGTTATAGAAGGATGATTATTTAATAATTCTCTAGACATTAAGGAAATATCATAACTAGAGGTAACATGACCATCTTCATCTAAACCATGACAATTTTTAAAACAGGTATCATTCATACCAAGTTCTTTAGCTCTTTTATTCATCATTTCAACAAAGGCATCTTCTGATCCTGCTATATATTCTGCCATTGCAACAACACAATCATTAGCAGATGATACACAAATAGCTTTTAGCATTTCATCAACTGTTAATGTTTCTCTAGGGTCAAGCCATATTTGTGATCCTCCCATTGAAGCAGCATTTTCACTACATGGAATAGAATCTTTTAAAGAAATTTTACCACTATCAATAGACTCCATTATTAATAAAATACTCATGACTTTAGTAACAGAAGCAGGTCTTAATTTTTCGTGAATGTTATGAGAATACAAAATCTGCCCTGTAGTTTGTTCAATTAATATAGCAGATCCTGATTCTAAATTTAATGAATTTCCTGATGATAATTCTGAACTTACCTGTTTTACAGTACCAATATCAGTATCAGAACTATTATTTGAATTATATTCATTATTTTGTGTAACAAGTTCACTGTCAACTTTTGTAATATCTTCAACTGTTTTAGAAGAATCAGACCATACATACAAAGTATCTTCTGCCAAACAACAATAAGGTGTTAATGCAAAAAGTAATATAAAAATCATTAAAGTAGAAATAAATAATTTTAATGAATGCATAAATATCCCTCCAAATTCTATTAAAATATATTCTATTAAAATTAACTTTATGAATAAACTAAAACTTATTAAAAAAATTATAGAAAAATACTATTAATAATGGTATAATATACAAAAAATAGGAGCGAGAAATATATGATTAAGAAAAATGAAGAGTATATAGTAGATATAATAGATAACGGATATGAAGGAGAAGGAATTGCTAAAATAGAAGGATTTACAATATTTATACCAAATGCCATAAAAGGAGAGAAAATAAAAATCCTAATAGTAAAAGTATTAGCATCACATGCTTTTGGAAAGATAATAGAAATATTAGAAAAATCAGATAATAGAATAGAAAGTGATTGTACCACATATAAAAGATGTGGAGGATGTAATTTAAGACATATTAAATATGAAGAAACTTTAAAAATGAAACAAAATGCAATTCAAAGTTTGGTAAATAAAACATTGAACAATAAAATAAAAGTAGAAGAAACATTAGGAATGGAAAATCCATATTTTTATAGAAATAAAGCACAATATCCAGTAGGAATTGACAAAAATGGAAATCCAGTAATAGGAGTTTTTGCAGATAGAACACATGAAATAATTCCAATAGAAAAATGTTTTATACAAAATGAGCAAGGACAAGAATTAGCAAAATTTATATTAAATTTTATAATAAAAAATAATATTAGTATATATAATGAAAAAACAGGAAATGGACTAATAAGGCATATTGTGACAAAAATAGGAATTAAAACAAAAGCAATAATGTGTATTATAGTAATAAATGGAATAACAATACCTAAAGAAAAACAATTAGTAGAAGAAATATTAAAATTTTTTCCAGAAGTAAAAACAATAGTAAAAAATATAAATACCAAAAATACAAACGTAATAATGGGGAAAGAAAATATAAATATATATGGTGATGGATATATAGAAGATATATTAGGAGAATATAAGTTTAAAATATCTCCTTTATCATTTTATCAAGTAAATCCAATTCAAGCAGAGAAATTATATAATATAGGTATAGAATCAGCAAATATATCAAAAAAAGATATAGTATTTGATCTTTATTGCGGAATTGGAACAATCTCATTATTTATGTCTAAATATGCTAAAAAAGTATATGGAATAGAAATAGTCGAAGAAGCAGTAAAAGCAGCGAAAGAGAATGCTATATTGAATAAAGTAGAAAATGCGGATTTTATAGCAGGAGATGTAGAAATTATTTTAGATGATTTAATAAATAATAAAAAAATAATTCCAGATATTGTTATGGTTGATCCACCAAGAAAAGGATTAGATAATAAATCAATTGAAAATATCTTAAAAATTAATCCTAAAAAAATGATTTATATTAGTTGCAATCCTGCTACATTAGTTAGAGATCTAGCAAAATTAGAAGAAAAATTTGAAATAAAAATGATAAAACCAGTTGATTTGTTTCCATTTAGTAAACATGTGGAAGTCTGTGCGTTGCTAGAATTGAAG